>JAAXKN010000027.1 GCA_025612375.1 Ignavibacteria bacterium | reverse complement strand
CTTTTTATTTACCTGCAAAAAATTCAGGGGAACTTGACTTTGCACATTTCCTGGGGGTTTTAGGGAAAGCTTTATGTCCATTGGTGCAGAGCGGCTCAGGCGGTCACAGTCAATTCACACACACCCCTGTTTCGTGAAAAATTCCGTTTTTTTTAATATATTTAAATTTGAAAAAATGAATTGGTAAGTAAATTCAATCAGTGCATGGACATGGAACCGATAGAACTAAGTGACAGAGAAAAGACAATTTTGAGGAATATTATACAGCAGTTTGTTTTGACTGCTAATCCGGTGGGCTCAAGTAATCTTACAAAACAATACGGTCTTGGGCTTTCCTCAGCAACCATCAGGAACATAATGGCTGACCTGGAAGAGGCCGGATATCTTAACCATCCTCATACCTCTGCCGGGCGCGTTCCAACAGATAAAGGGTACCGCTTCTTTGTCAACAGCCTTATGGAACCTCCGCTCCTTAAGGAAGAGGAGAAGGAAACCATTATGCGCGAGCTCAAAATGTTCATGCAGGAGACTGACGACCTGATTCAGGTAACTTCTGCACTGTTGAGCGATATTACCAACCAGCTCGCGATGGTTACTTATCCCAAGCTGGATACAGGGAGGCTGGAAAAGCTTCAGATCGTACAGTTAACATCCTCCCGCATTCTTGTAGTTGTAAGCATTAAGAGCGGACTTGTAAAAACCATTACTCTTGAAATTAACGCAGAGTTTAACGGCGACCATATTGAGGCCGTGCAGAGGCTATTAAACGAACGCCTCTCGGGGCTTACGCTTTCTGAGATCAAGCGTACAATTGGGGAAAGATTCAGGGATATAAGTGAAAATTACAGGCCGATAATAAGGGTATTCCTGGATTCCGCGGACAGAATTTTTACAGGGTTTGAACGCTCAGACAGGGCAATTATTACGGGCGCAAAAAATATATTAAGGCAGCCTGAATTTGAAAAGCACGAGCTCTTCCAGAGCGTCATTGAACTTATTGAGGATAAGGATGTCATTGTTCATATACTCAACAATAAAGTAAGTTCTGAAAATGACCTCGTTATTAAAATCGGCAGTGAAAATGAATCTGAAAGGCTGACTGACTACAGTCTAATTACTAAAGATTATACAATCGGCGATGTTTCCGGCACAATAGGCATCGTAGGACCAAGGAGGATGCAGTATTCAAAGATGATTGCCTCCATTGTCTACGTGGCTGAAGTACTCTCCGAGTACATGAAAAAGGGGAATAAATAAAGCGGAAGCATTGCAATAAATAAAAATTGAAAGGGAGAAGATAATGAAGGACAAAAAAGAAGAGAAAAACAGGGAAAATGAATCGCACCAGATTAAAGTTGAACGGGGCACAAAAGGCAGCGCTCCGAAGAATGTTCACGAGGAAAAGGGTGAGCAGGATATAAAGGGTGCTAATCAAAATGCCAATAGCGCCGATAATGTAACTGCAGAACAGCTGGCGCAGGCTATAGTTGAAAGCACGGAATTTAAGGCCTTAAGAGAGGAAAGTGAAAACCTGACCAAAGAGGTTGCAGAACTTAAAGATAAGCTTCTTAGAAGAGCCGCTGAATTTGAAAATTATAAAAGAAGAACCGAGCAGGAACAGCTCAACTGGCTAAAGTACGCCGCGGAGTCTTTCATTGTTAAAATCCTTCCCGTCTACGACGACCTTGAAAGGTCACTGGCCCATGCAAAGGATGCCAATAATGTCGATGCAATCAAGGAAGGGCTCAACATGGTTCTTAATAAGTTCAGCAAGGTTTTAGAAGAGCAGGGTGTAAAGAAAATAGACGCCAAAGGAAAGCCTTTCGACTTCAACTTTCATGAGGCTCTTCTTCAGCAGAATGTTCCGGGCATTGCGCCGCATACTGTAATTGAAGTTGTGGAACCGGGCTACATTTATAAGGATAAGGTTATCCGCCACGCTAAGGTAATTGTAAGTGATGAAAATTCTTCGGCGGAAACTAAATAGCGCGCACTTTTTGTTCGGCTGTTGCTCTTTCTCCGGGGGAGTGATTTTTAACCGGCAGAGCCGGCCAGAGGGAAATTGAGGATCCGTTAATTTTATACACACATAGGAAATTCTAAAAGGTAAAATACAGAACATGGATAAAAGAGATTATTATGAAGTATTGGGTGTAGATAAAAATGCTTCAAAAGATGACATAAAAAAGGCCTACAGAAAGCTTGCAATGCAGTATCATCCCGACAGAAACCCGGATGATAAGGAGGCAGAGGAAAAATTTAAGGAAGCTGCAGAGGCCTACGAGGTTTTAAGCAATGATGAGAAGAAGGCAAAATACGACCGCTTCGGCCACAGCGGCTTAAGAGGCGGCGGCGGGGCACAGGACTTCGAGGGCTTCAGCAATATAAACGACATATTCTCCCACTTCTCGGACATTTTCGGCGGCGGCTTCGCCGGAGGCGGCGGAGGCGGAATTTTTGACGACTTCTTCGGCACCTCAGGCCAACAGACCAGAGGAAGGAGAAGAGGAACCGGTACTCCGGGATCTGACCTGAAGGTTGTACTGAAACTTACGCTTGAAGAAATTGCAACCGGCGTAACAAAGAAAATTAAGATTAAAAAATATGTGAAATGCGACGTATGCAGCGGAACCGGCGCCAAGGGGGGGACTTCTGTAAAAACCTGCCCCGTGTGTAACGGAAGCGGTGAGGTAAGAAACGTCTCAAGGTCTGTATTCGGACAGTTTGTAAATATTACAGCATGTGCCAACTGCGACGGCGAAGGTACAGTAATTGACAGCCCGTGCAAGAACTGCTCGGGCGACGGAAGGGTCTATGGCGAAGAAACCATAAAGGTCAACGTCCCGGCAGGCGTTACAACGGGAAGCTATATGACGATGAGAGGCGAGGGAAATGCCGGAAAAAGAAACGGGCAGACGGGTAACATAATTGTTGTATTTGAGGAAATGCCTCACGACTATTTTATACGCGAAGGCGACGACATTATTTACGAGCTTTACTTAAGCTATCCGCAGGTCGTTCTTGGAACTGAAGCCGAGGTGCCGACATTAAACGGGAAGGCAAAACTTAAGATCGATGCCGGTACGCAGCCCGGAAAGTTTCTCAAGATGCGCGAAAAGGGAGTTCAGCACCTGAACCGCCACGGCGCAGGCGACGAGCTTGTAAGGATCAATATACACGTTCCGGGCAAGGTGAATTCGAAGGAAAAGGAGCTTTTGAAAGAACTGGCTGAAATGCCTAACATAAAAGTATCAGATAAATAAAAACTAAAATGCAATTCAGGAAAACCGCTAACCGGCTGGGTTTTACGCGGACTGAATTTATTGTAATAACATCCCTGACGGGAATATTTCTGGCAGGACTTTTTTTGAAGTATTCATTTAATGAAAGTCCCGCCCCCTACAGGGATTTTGATTATTCTGCCAGCGACAGTGTTTTTCTGGCGGCGGGTGACTCGACTGTGGAAGAAGGGGAGATAAAGCCTCCAGTTAAAGCTAAAGAAACCGGCCGCATTCTTAAAAACACGGTTTTGGAGCCGGAGAAGGTTTCTTTCAGAAAGAAGGTCCTGGCTGAAGAAAACAGCATAGACGTAAACAATGCCAGTGTGAGCGATTTAATGAAGCTGCCCGGCATTGGAGAGAAAACAGCCGGTAAAATCATAGAACTTAGAAACCTGAAAGGAAGGTTCAAATCCCCGGAAGAGCTCCTGGAAGTAAAAGGGATAGGGCCTGCCAAAATGAGTAAGATCAGAAAATATATTTTTGTAAAATAGAGCTTCATAATAAAATTTTCGTCTTCTGACTTTGGGGCAAAAGACGGGGAGTAAAAATGCCGGGATTTCAGAACCATGCAGGAATAAACCTCACCAACGCAAAAATGCAGTTGGTTGAAGTAAATTACTCTGATGAGGAGTTTATTGTTGAAAATGCCGATGAGGAATACTTCAGTGAGTTCCTTGACTTAAATGCCAGGGAGCCCCGGATAATTGCAACGCTACAGGGCGCCTTTGATGAGCTAGTAATGCGCCACCCCTTAAAGAACAAAATGGTATCTTTTACGCTTCCCAACAGCCTTTTTCACGTCGTAAGGCTCCCTTATGAAAACACGCTTGTTCAGGCAGATATGCTTGAAGAATTCAAGTGGGAGCTGGCAACGCTTTTTCCTAAATCTTCGAGGGAGGAGATGGTGGTTCAGAGCATTAAGGTTGACGACAATAAAAAAATTTCCTCTTCAGCCATTGTTGTTGCCACATACAGGAAGTACCTCAAGCTGTTAAATAATTTCTGCCTTAAGAACGGCCTGAAGCTTAAATTTGTGGACAATGCACATATTGCCTCAGACAGGATTATTTCCCTTAACACTTCTTTTACCGACAGGGAAGTTGTCTTAAGCGTATATATTGCAGGGGAATCGCTCAGCGTGACTTTTCTTTTTAAGGGCAAGCCGATCTATTTTAACATTGTACCCGTCTTAAATGCCGGAGAAATACTGCCCAGGCTTTCTGAGGAGTTGGAAGCAGGCAGGGCCATGAAGATCAACCCGGCCTCGATTTCGAGGGCATATATTTCCGGGGACAATATAGCCGACTCACTTCTTGAAAGGGCAGTGAAAGCCCTGAACATAGAATTTAACCGTTTTAACCCTTTTGAGGAGATAAAAGTTAACCCCGAAGTTTTCGAAAGCCGCGCATTTACAGAAAGAGCCAACTCTTTTTCTCCTGCTGCCGGAATAGCATTCAGGCTGGTTTAAGTATATGAGGATAATTTCAGGACAATTCAGGGGCAGAACGCTTAAGGCTCCAGATTCAAAGTTTACGCGTCCTACTACCGACAGGGTAAGGGAGACGCTTTTTAATCTTCTTAATAACCGCGTTGATTTTGAGGGGATACGGGTGCTTGATATTTATGCCGGTTCAGGCGCTTTGGGGCTTGAGTCTGTAAGCCGCGGAGCAAGTGAAGTGCACTTCATAGAAAAGAATTTCCCGATCTATAAGATCCTGGAGGATAACATAAAATCTATGAAGGGGGATTTCCCTTACAAGATTTTCAAGATGGAAGCCGTAAGGTTTTCCACGATGTCGGAGCATGCTAAGTACGATTTAATTCTTGCCGATCCCCCCTTTTTTAAGGATGACATACATCTTGTAGTAAAGAACCTCTTAAAGAACGGTTTTTTGGCTGAAGAGGGCCTGATTATAATTGAGCGTTCCATACAGACAAAGGATAACGACATAAAGAATTTCGGCATTGAACCCTTTAAGCGAATTGGGGATACGCTTTTATACAGTTTCCAGAACCCCGCCGAAGAATAAAAATCCATGAGAGAATCGGGGGCTGAAGCCCCAAGGGGAGAGAGTGGATCTCCCGGTCCACGGCCTGAAAGGCCGTGGCTTTTCAACCGCGAACTTTGAACTTCGAACCTTTCTTTTTATAGCGCTTGCCTTGCATGAATTAAGTTCTTATAATTGTAGGGCAGATGAAAATAATTCCTGTGTGAGATAATGAAAAAAGTAATTTACCCCGGCACATTTGATCCCGTTACATTCGGGCATGTAGATATAATTAAAAGAGCCTGCGAGCTCTTTGACAGCGTAATAGTTACAATTGCGCGGAATCCGAATAAACTGACCCCTCTTTTTACAGTAGAGGAAAGGATTGAAATGCTGAGGGAAAGCCTGAAGGAATTTCCCAATGTGGATATTGATTCCTTTGACGGCCTGACGGTTGAACATGCAAAAAATGTAGGCGCAATTGGTATTATAAGAGGCCTCCGCGCCGTGAGCGATTTTGAGTATGAATTTCAGATGGCTCTAATGAACCGCAAACTAGATGGCAACATATCAACCATATTTCTCATGCCTCACGAAAAATACACCTATCTGAATTCTTCGATCATACGCAATCTTGCAAGCCTGAAGAGTGACGTCAGCGATTTTGTTCCGGCAAATGTAGCCAGGGCTTTAAGGGAAAAATTCGGCTGACATTATATCATGGCTTTTCTACATGGACTACTGTTCTCAAAAATTTGTTCTTAAATTAATTTGTTCTTTAGTAGTATTGCTCTCACACCAGGGTTCAAAAAAATCCCGGAAAAATCTAAAAGCAAAAAAGCCGCTTGGAAAGTGAAGGCAGTAATAAATTGCACTCGTGAGTTTTCTTTATAAATAAACAAAGGGTGTTCAATGAGTCTAAGTCAAATTGCCAGAACTATTTCGGCTTCACCTACTCTTAAGCTTAATGAGAAAGCTGCCATATTAAGAGAGAAGGGTGATCCGGTAATCCACCTGGGCGGAGGCGAGCCCAAGAGCAAAGCTCCCATGGATGCCTTGCTTTCAGCCGTAGCTAACCTTAATTCAGGTGAAGTCAGGTATACCCCGGCCGATGGTATTCCTGCCTTAAAGAAAGCAGTTATTCGCTATACCGAAGAATTTTACCACAGAAAAGTTTCACCTCTTAACGTTATGGCCTCAGGCGGCGCCAAACAGGCTATAATGGTGGCACTGCAGGCAATTCTAAACCCCCAGGAAGAAGTAATTTATCCTGCCCCTTACTGGGTGAGTTACCCTGAAATGGCCAAGCTCTGCGGAGCTATAGGCGTTCCGGCACTGCCCGAGGACGGGACATTTTACCCCACAATACAGGATATTGAACAGAGAGTTGGTTCCTACACAAAAGCCGTTATTATCAACAGCCCGAATAATCCTACGGGCGTCATGTATACAGAAGAATTTATAGCGGACATAGTGGACTTCTGCGAAAGACGCGACCTTTACCTTATTATGGATGACATCTACCACCGCCTCATTTTCGACAACAGAAAGCCCCTCAGCTGCTACGATTACGCAAAGGACCTGACTGAAAATTCAAAGCTCATTGTTATAAACGGAATTTCAAAGCAGTACGCCATGACAGGCTTCAGGATCGGCTGGGCTGTTGGAAGCAAGAAGCTAATTGAGGCAATGACAAATATACAGGGGCACCAGACTTCAGGCCCTTCCGTTGTCCTACAGCAGGCAGCCGTAGGCGCGCTTAACGGCGTACAGTCCAGCGTCGAAAGCCTAAGATGCACGCTTGAAAACAACCGCAACGTAATGATCGATCAGCTGAACTCTTTTGAGGGTGTTAGAGTAACAAAGCCCGACGGCACATTCTACTGCTTTGCAGATTTCAGCCATTATATGAAAAGCTCAAACAAGCTCTCGGAATTTCTGATCGATAAGGTACAGGTCTTAACCGTTCCCGGTGCTGAATTCGGTCTTGAGGGCTACCTCAGGCTTTCATACTGCGGTACGATAAAGGATATAACAGAAGGCATTGAACGCATGAAGTGGGCTCTGGATCCCAATTCACCAAATGAATTATATATTGGCGACCGTAAATTAGTGAGGGACTGGTCATGAGTAAATATTTAGAATTTAACACCCCGGCAAGCAAAGAAGCAATGGAACTGGCCTCGGATTTCAGGCTGAAAAACCAGGGTATTAACTATCTTGACAGGGTTTACTGGAATCTTCCTGAACCGGCTTTATATGAAGAAATTATATTCAGAAATGAAGGGCACCTTTCAAAAGGAGGGCCTCTTCTTGTAAATACGGGTAAACATACTGCGCGTGCCGCGGCAGATAAGTTTATAGTAAAGGAAGAATCAACAGAAGAAAAGATCTGGTGGGGAATTTATAACCGCCCCTTCAGCCTTGAAAAGTTCAACTCTCTTTTTAACCGTTTTCAGGCATGGGCACAGGGTGAAGAGCTTTTTGTGCAGGACTGCTACGCAGGAGCCGACCCTGAGTACCGGCTTCCGGTAAGAATTGTTACTGAAAAAGCCTGGCACAGCCTTTTTGCTCGCAATATGTTCATAACTACGCCGGACCAGAACGTCTTAAAGAACTTTGTGCCTGAGTTTACGGTAATTGCCGTGCCGGGCTTTAAGGTGGATCCTATTATTGACGGCACGCGTTCGGAAACGGCAATAATACTTAATTTTTCGGAAAGGATATGCATTATTGCAAACTCGCTTTATGGCGGGGAGATAAAGAAGTCTGTTTTTACAGTCCTGAATTTCCTTCTTACATTCCGTGACGTGCTTCCGATGCACTGTTCGGCAAACGTGGGTAAAGAGGGGGACGTTGCAATATTTTTCGGTCTTTCCGGCACGGGTAAAACCACTCTTTCAGCCGACCCGAAAAGAAGGCTTATTGGAGACGACGAGCACGGCTGGAGCCGGGAGGGTGTCTTTAACTTTGAAAGCGGGTGCTACGCCAAGGTAATAAGGCTGTCGCCTGACCATGAGCCGGAGATTCATGCATGCACAAAACGCTTCGGCACAATACTGGAAAACGTTGTCTACGATCCCGTCTCGCGCATGATAGATCTTAACGACGACCATATTACGGAAAACACACGTGCTTCCTACCCGCTGGAATTTATTCCGAACGTTGTGCCTGAAAAGATGGTCCGCTCGCATCCAAAGAACATCATATTCCTTACCTGCGATGCCTCGGGTGTTATGCCGCCAATTGCAAGGCTGAACCCTGAACAGGCACAGTACCACTTTATAAGCGGCTACACCTCAAAAATTGCAGGCACCGAGATAGGCTTAGGAATTGAGCCGCAGATTACGTTCAGCGCATGCTTCGGGGCACCTTTCATGGTGCGGCATCCGTTTGAATATGCCGAAATGTTAAAGCAAAGGATGTTAAAGCACAACGTCAACTGCTGGCTGGTTAATACCGGCTGGGTGGGAGGACGCTTCGGCGTTGGGAAACGCATAAGCATACGCCATACGCGTAACCTGCTTAATGCAGCCCTGGAAGGAAAGCTCTGCGACGTTGAATACCGCAGGGATAAGCTTTTCGGATTCGAGGTGCCTCTTACATGCCCGGATGTTCCCGAAGACGTGCTTGAACCCTCAAACTCATGGGGCGACAAGAATGAATACTGGAAAAAGTACGACGCGCTTGCAGCCAGGTTTATTGAAAACTTCAAGCTCTTTCAAAACGGCTGCACTCACGAGGTAATTAGTGCCGGTCCCGTGAGACTCTCACACCTTCAGCAAGCTTAAAAAGTTAGAAAGATCTTTTACCTGTCTGATCCCTCTTTTCCTTAAATGCGGAAAAGGGGGATTTTTTTTCTTCAATGAGTAATTAAAGAATTGAACAATTAGAGTAATTTAAATATTTTTATCTCTTCACAGACAGAAATAAAGGACGGAATTAAATTGATCTCAGAACGTATAAAAAAAATTGCGGCCTCACCAACAATGAAAGTGGCGGCTAAGGCCATACAACTAAAAGCCGAAGGTGCCGACCTGGTGGACTTCAGCGTAGGTGAGCCCGATTTTCCGACACCGGAGCATATAAAAGAAGCTGCAAGAATAGGCATCGACAATAACTTTACAAAGTACACTGTTAATGAGGGAATGCTTGAGCTCCGGATTGCAATTGCTGAAAAGCTGAAACGTGAAAATAACCTGGAGTATGACCCAAAAGAGATACTGGTCTCCAACGGTGCAAAGCAGGCTCTCTTTAATGTGGTTATGACGCTGGTTGAAGAGGGGGACGAGGTATTGATACCGGCTCCATATTATGTTTCATACCCTGAAATGGTTAAAATTGCGGGCGGAAAGCCGGTTACAGTCCAGACAAAAGCTGAAGACGGCTTTAAGCTTATGCCTGATGCCCTGTTAGACGCCATAAATGAAAAGACAAAAGCGCTCATACTATGCTCGCCATCCAACCCCACTGGTCTTGTTTATACAGAAAAGGAACTTGAAGCCCTGGGTGAAGTAATAAAAGAGAAGAACATATTTGTCATTTCGGATGAGGTATATGAAAAGCTGATTTATGACGATATCCCCTTTGCCAGCATGGCTTCGGTAAGTCCTGAACTGAAATCGCTTACAGCCGTTGTAAACGGCCTTTCAAAGTCGTACGCCATGACAGGCTGGAGAATAGGTTATGCCGCCTGCCGGAGGGAAATTATAACAGGTGCATCCAAAATACAAAGCCACAGCACATCGGGGGCTTCTTCAGTCTCACAGTATGCCGGCATTGCAGCCTTAAGCGGGCCACAGGATACGATAAAGGTTATGAATAAGGAATTCAAAAGAAGAAGGGATTATATTTACGAAAAGCTCATTTCGGTTCCGGGTGTCAGATCTACCAGACCCTCGGGAGCTTTTTATATTTTTCCTGACCTGTCTTCTTTTTACGGTAAAAGTTTTAACGGGCACACAGTTAACAGTTCAAGCGATATGGCGCTTTATATTCTTGAAAAAGCCAAAGTGGCTGTAGTGCCGGGCATAGCCTTCGGAAGTGACGACCACATCAGGATTTCTTACTCTACTTCCATGGAAAACATTGTTGAAGGGGTGGACAGAATTATTTCGGCACTGGGAAAATTAAAGTAGCCATAAATTTATATGAAAAAAGCGGATCAGAAGTGATCCGCTTTTATTAAATTTAACTGCCTATAGTTCAGTTCGTGGAAATGTAGAGCTTTAAGGCTTTTAGTATCTGTTCAACAGGCATCTCCTCTCCGGTCCAGAGTTCAAAGGATTTTGCTCCCTGATAGACCAGCATCTTAAGCCCGTCAATAACCGTAGCGCCTTCAATTTCAGCAATACGCAGGAGCTTTGTCTGAAGCGGATTGTATACAAAATCAAAAACTATCTGTCCTTTAGTAAACGACTGCGGGATTGTTGTAATAGCATCATCAACATTAGGGCTCATGCCGACGGATGTGGCATTGATTATAAGTTTGGAATCTTTGAACACATCCACAAGGTCAAAAGGTACAAGTTCATATGAGCAGATATTGCTAAAATGCATCTTGGAGTAGAAGTATTCCTTGAGGCTTTCAGCTTTCTGGTCAGTCCTGTTAATAATGTTTATATTCTTCGGGCGGAAGTTTCTTATGAGGGCGTAGACTGCGCTTCTAGCCGCTCCGCCGGCGCCGACGACGGTGACGTTATCTGCACCCATAAGCTCGTCCTTATACGGCATAAGCGATTCTGTAATGCCGTAGACGTCTGTATTATAGCCGCTTAGTGTACCGCTGTCGTTTACGACTGTATTAACGGCTCCAATGACGCTGGCCTCTTCAGAAACATTTTTCAGGTACTGAATGATGTTTTCCTTGTGGGGGAGTGTTATATTGAACCCCTTGATGCCGAGTGCCACCATGCCGTTTATTGCAGCCTTAAGCGTATTAAAAGGCACGTCAAAAGGAAGATATATGTAATTCAGGTTTTTCAGTTCAAATGATATATTGTGCATCAGCGGTGAATAAGTATGTCTGATCGGATGGCCGATGATGCCGATAATCTGTGTCTCCAGATTGAATTTGTTGTATGATGTCATAAAGTGTATTTAATAGATGTATTAGTTTTCGTCGAGTAATTTTCTAAACAGTTTGGAAGCCTTTATTTCAGGATATTCCTTTGCAAACTCCTTCTTAATTGAAGGATCAAGCCTGAAGGCATTCTTAAGGCATTCGATAGCTTCCTGAGTCTTGCTCAGTATGAAATTTACCTTTGCCTTGCCGTAATACGAGTTTGCGTCTGAAGGATTAAGCTTAATGCATTCGTTATATGCCGTCATGCCTTCAGTCCAGTTGCCGATCTCAAGATCGATTTCAGCCAGTTTGAACCAGATCTGGTAATTTTCCGGATCGGTTGAAAGGGCGCTTTTATAGCTTTCAGCCGCCTCGTCCAGTTTGCCTAAGGAAAGGTCCAGATCGCCCTTTGCAATCCATGCGTCCGGTGAAGAGTCGTTGAGTTTTATGGCAGTATTGTAATCCTTGAGCGCCATGTGAAGTCTGCCCAGGCTGCTAAAGCAGAATCCTCTGGCCAGAAAAGCCTCAAAGTAATCGCTTTTACACTTTATTGCTTCGGTGTAATTATTAATTGCCCCTTCAAGGTCGTCGAGTTCCTCATAGATCTGTCCGATATTGAAGAAAATAGCTTCATCAGTCTTGTCAAGTCCGGCAGCCTTCTGGAAGGCCTCCAGGGCCTCGGTCAGCTGTCCCAGGTTGGCAAGAGCGATCCCCATATTGAACCATGCATTGCAGAAATCTTCTTTAAGTGCGAGCGCAAGTTCAAAATTATCCACAGCTTCCTTATAGTTACTCATTCGGATCTGAATAATTCCGCGGTTATACCAGCCGGTTACGCTGTAGGGTTCAAGATCCAGGAATTTGTTATATGCTTCAAGTGATTTTTCGTAATTTCCTGTATCCTCATAGCAGTATCCCAGTTCATAGAAAGCCTCGCCGTATTCGGGGTCAGCTTCGACTGCTTTTTTAAAGTGACTGATGGCCAGATCATATTTTTCGTCTCTTTCATAAATGACGCCCAGCGAAAAATGAGCTTCCTCGTTCCCGGGTTCAAATCTGAGTGCCGTTTCAAGAGACTCCATGGCTTCTTCGACAAGGCCTAAATTGTCTTCAGCCATAGCTTTATTAATAAGAGTTTCAGCATCATTCGGATTCATGGACAATGCCCGGTTGAAGCAGTTATAGGCTTCATCGAACTCAAAGGAATTATTCAGGAAAATTCCCTTAAACTGCCACAGTTCTGAATTATAAGGAGCAATTTCCAGCAGAGCATTCGTAAAATAGAGCCCGTCTTCGGTATAGTCGTAGTCCAGGCATGCCTCAATGAGCTCCTCAATTGATTCCATGTAAATGAAAATGGCCCCTTCAGCTATAAGGTTTCTGTATTTTTCAATCTTTTCCTTCAGCTCTTTTTCATCAAAGAAATAATCATCGCCACTGTTTCCGAATTTATCATCGGAATAATTCATTCTAACTCCAGTTTACCTTAGGTGAAAATCTATTATTCTGTCTGCTCAAAATCAAGTTGAAATATAACATAATGAGCAATTAAACTGCAAGATAACTTTCCGTAATAATAAGTAATTAATTATGCCCGGAATGTAATATGATAAATCAAAAAGAAAGGCGGATAGTTCCGCCTTTGGTGAAGTTTTTGAAATATATTTTGTGGAATATACTTGTTTTTTTGCCTGTTTTACAGCTTTTCAGTGTGTTTTAGTGCAGTACCGCGGTTACTTTTTCTGCGGCCTCCCTGAGGCTTTTGGCTACTTCAAAATTCAGGCCTGACTTTTGAAGCAGTTCGCCTGCCTCACGGGCGTTTGTACCTTCAAGGCGCACAACAATAGGCACTTCCACGTGAATTTCATTTACAGCGTCAATTACGCCCTGAGCCACACGGTCGCATCTGACAATACCGCCGAAGATGTTTATAAGTATGGCCTTAACATTAGGATCCGACAGAATGATCTTGAAGCCGTTTGCAACTGTTTCCTTGTTTGCCGTACCGCCGACGTCCAGGAAATTAGCCGGTTCACCGCCGGCAAGCTTAATAATATCCATTGTAGCCATTGCAAGGCCTGCTCCGTTAACCATACAGCCAACGTTGCCGTCGAGCTTAATATAGTTGAGGTTGAACTTTGAGGCTTCAATTTCAAGCTGGTCTTCCTCATCCAGGTCCCTGTATTCCACAATATCAGGGTGGCGGAAGAGGGCATTGTCGTCAAAATTCATTTTAGCGTCGAGTGCAATAACCTCGCCTTCTTTTGTCACAACCAGAGGGTTGATCTCGGCAAGGGAAGCGTCAGTTGCCTGATAAACCTTATAGAGCGAGGTAAGGAACTTAACTGCATTTTTGTTCTGAAGGCCCGAAAGCCCGAGTCCGAAGGCGAGTTTTCTTGCCTGGTAGGGCTGCAGTCCTACTTCGGGATCAACGGTTTCTTTCAGTATTTTCTCTGGAGTTTCCGCTGCAACCTTCTCAATTTCAACGCCCCCTTCGGTTGAAACCATAATGGTATCTTTTGACTTTGCGCGGTCGAGTGTAATGCCGACATAGAGCTCTTTGTCTATATTAACGCCCTGTTCAATAAGAAGGCGTTTTACGAGCTTGCCTTCGGGGCCTGTCTGGTGTGTAACGAGCGTCATACCAAGGATCTGGCCGGCCAGTTCCTTAACTTCATCCAGGCTTTTAGCCAGCTTTACGCCGCCGCCCTTGCCGCGGCCGCCTGCGTGGATCTGTGCCTTGACGACCCAGACGCTGCCGCCAATTTCCCGGGCAGCCTCTACGGCTTCTTCTACTGAAAAAGCAACTTTCCCTTTTGGAACAGGAACGTTGAACTTACGAAAAATTTCTTTTGCCTGATACTCATGAATTTTCATCTGTTTTCCCTCGGTTGAATAAGATTTTTTTATAAAGCGGCTTCTCCTAAAGAATTGATTCTTAAGGGAAAAGCCGCCGCATAATCTGTTATTTCAAGTGTTAAAGAGAACTAAGGTAAAAGAGAACTAATACTGTAAAAAACTAAATAATGTAAAGAACTAAATTTTTTCGCTGATAGCCTTGGCCTGCATGAAAAGGAGCAGATAGTCCCTTCCGCCTGCCTTGCTATCGGTGCCTGACATGTTAAAGCCGCCGAAAGGATGGCCGCCAACCATTGCACCTGTGCATTTCCTGTTGAAATAAAGGTTGCCAACGAAGAAGTGCTTTCTTGCCTTTTCAAGTTTTTCGCGGTTGTCTGTGTAGACCGCGCCTGTAAGGCCGTACTGTGTATTGTTTGCAATTTCAAGTGCGTTATCGAAATTACGGGCTTTAATTACGGCAAGAACAGGTCCGAAGATCTCTTCTTTTGAGATTTTTGCATCCGGTTTTACGTCAACAATAACAGTCGGCTTAATAAAGAATCCGTTTCCGTCTGAAGCTCCGCCGCCAACGAGAAGCTTGCCTTCTTTTTTGCCGGCTTCAATGTAGGAAAGGATGTTTTTTCTGGCCGATTCATTAATTACAGGACCCATGGCAACGTTATCTGTAGCAGGGCCTACCTGGAGCTTTGAAACCGCGTCTTTCAGCTTTGAAACAAATTCGTTATAAACTTTAGAATCAACAATAGCTCTTGAGCATGCTGAGCATTTTTGTCCCTGGAAGCCGAAGGCTGAAGTTACAACGCCTTTAACGGCTTCGTCAACGTTGGTTTCGCTGTCGACAATAATTGAGTCCTTTCCGCCCATTTCGGCAACAACTCTCTTAAGCCATTTCTGTCCGGGCTGAACCCCGGCAGCGAGCTGATTGATATGAATACCTACTTCCATTGAGCCTGTAAAGGAAACAAAACGTGTCAGGGGGTGTGAAACCAGAGTGTCGCCTACTTCTCCGCCTGAGCCGGGGAGGAAGTTAAGCACACCTGCCGGAAGGCCTGCTTCCTGCATGATTTCATAATAAAGCCTACCCATCATAGGAGTATCGCTTGAAGGCTTAAGAACAACTGTGTTTCCTGTTACAATTGCGGCCGAAGACATGCCGACTAAGATTGCAAAGGGGAAGTTCCAAGGCGGAACGACAACGCCTACGCCAAGAGGGATATAAACCAGTTCATTTTCTTCACCCTTTATAGGAGTAATAGGCTGCTTTTCGGCGTAGCGGAGCATTTCGCGGGCGTAGAATTCCATGAAGTCAATTGCTTCTGCCGTGTCGGCGTCAGCCTCAACAAAGTTTTTTCCGGCTTCATAGATCATCCATGCATTTATTTCAAACCTTCTTCTTTTTGCTATTTCAGCTGCCCTGAAGAGTATTGCTGCTCTTTCTTCTGCAGGGGTAAGCTTCCACTGTTCGAATTTTTTTGCAGCTTCTCTGATTGCCCTGTCGGCAAGTTCCTTTGTGCCCTTATAGAACGAAGCTACGATCTCGTCCTTATTTGAAGGGTTATAGGAATTAAGCTTGCTTTCAGTTTTTACCTTCTTTCCTCCAATCATTATCTCATAGGTTTTGCCTAATTTTTTGCAAACGGCTTCAAGAGCCTCCACCTGTTTGGCGTGGATCCTTTTGTCGTTAAAGTTCTGAATGGGTTCGTTTTTGAACGGCTTAACTTTCATCAGAATTACTCCTGTTTATGGATTAAGAAACATTAAAAATTATACTCAAATTACGTCTTTTGATTCTAATAAGCAATTTAAGATTGCGGGGGAAAATCGGTATAGATAGAGCAGGGGAATGGCAAGAAATTGAAATAATTTAAATATAATTTTGCTAATTTTCCGAATCCGGCTTCCGTCACAATATATATACTCTAAAAGGAATATTATCTCATACAAAAATGGAAAACAAAATGACTAAATCAGTTCTTGCAGCTATGCTTTTTATTCTGGCATTATCCGGCTGCGCACGCACCACTCAGATTGAAAAAGAACAGACTAAAGATGAGTATTACATGAATATCAATGAAGAGTGTGAGAACAAGTATGCCGTGCTCAGGCTGCAGGATAAAGACCCTTTCAGGGTTTATAACGTCAGAATCGGACCTGACACTACTTCATGGACGGATATAGCAGACGGAAAAATCAAATCTGTTCAGACCGGCAGTGTTTATTCTGTACAGGTTACAGACAGGGCAGGGGGCTTTCTATCCGGGCTGGCATACGGCGCTCTCTGCGGAGCTGGAGCAGGTATTGTATATGGGAATTTAACAGACCCTCAAAACCATAATGGCGGCAGGTTTTTAGGATTACTTGGAGGTGCTTTAGTCGGGGTTATTGCCGGCCCGGTTATCGGAGTTACAGCAGGAGAGCAATATTATTTCATCATTAACGAAAAGATTAAATAAAATAGGACGGTTCTTACCCTTAAGGTTCTTTTTTAAGTTTGACATTAAAAGAATAAATTAATAATGTAAGAGCATATCTACATTTTGAGGGGTTAGATGTCATGCTCTCGAAAATTCTCTCCAGCGCCACCTACGGAATTGACGCCTTCTTAGTTGAAGTGGAAACCCATATTGAAAAGAAGATTCCTGCTTTTACTATTGTCGGCCTTCCGGACAATGCGGTAAAGGAAAGCCGCGAAAGGGTGCTGGCCGCAATTAAAAATTCGGGCTTCGACTTTCCGGCAAGAAAAATTACTGTCAATCTGGCTCCTGCAGACATTAAAAAAGAGGGGAGCTCATTTGACCTGCCTATTGCCGTGGGGCTTCTTGCGGCAAATGAAGAGATAAACGAAAGGTGGCTTAATGACACCGTGTTCTTAGGTGAACTTGCACTCGATGGCCGCCTGAGGGCAGTGAAAGGGGCACTTCCCATTGCAGCCGAGGCCAGGAATAAAGGGATTAAAAGAATCCTCCTTCCTTCCGACTGCGCGCGCGAGGCCTCAATTGTTGACGGCATTGATATTTTTCCTGTTGAAAGCCTTGATGAAGTGGTAAAACTCCTGAACGACAGCATGGAAAAAAGTCCTTTGGTTACAGACAAGGATGCAATATTTTCACAGGTAAATCAGTATCACATAGATTTTTCCGACGTCAAAGGGCAGGAGAACGTCAAGCGGGCTCTTGAAGTGGCAGCTGCAGGCGGGCATAATATACTTATGATAGGCCCTCCAGGCTCGGGTAAAACTATGCTTGCAAAAAGGATCCCCACAATACTGCCTCCCTTAAGCTTTGAGGAGGCGCTTGAGACAACAAAGATCCATTCTGTTGCAGGCATATTGCCGCGCGATAAGGCTCTTGTTACTGTCCGCCCCTTCAGAAGCCCGCACCACACGGTCTCAGACGCGGCCTTAGTCGGGGGAGGTTCTTTTCCGAGGCCCGGGGAAGTCTCCTTTGCGCATCACGGGGTTTTGTTCTTAGATGAGCTGCCGGAATTTAAGAAGAACGTTCTTGAAGTCCTGAGGCAGCCACTTGAGGACAGCCGTGTTACGGTAAGCCGGGCAAAAATGTCAATTGAATTTCCGGCTAACTTTATGCTGGCGGCAGCCATGAACCCCTGTCCCTGCGGATACTATTCTGATCCCTCAAGGCGCTGCACGTGCGCTCCGCCGCAGATAGTGCATTATATGGCAAAGATCTCAGGCCCGCTTTTAGACAGGATTGACATTCACATCGAAGTCCCGGCAGTAAAGTATAAGGAGCTTTCCGATAACTCGAGAGGGGAGGCCTCAGAGTCCATAAGGAGCAGGGTAATCAGGGCCAGGGACATACAGCTTAAAAGATTTTCAGGGTTAAAGTACATTTACACAAATGCCGACATGGGGTCGCGCGAGGTAAGGCAGTTCTGCGGGCTTGACACGTCAGGAAGTGAAGTCCTTAGAAAAGCAATGTCGAGGCTGGGGCTTTCAGCCCGTGCATACGACAGGATACTGAAGGTAAGCCGTACAATAGCCGACCTGGAGGGTATGGATTCCATTAAGCCGCAGCACGTCAGTGAGGCAATACAGTACCGCACACTTGACAGAGAGCTCTGGAAGAATTAAATTTGTGCATTAAAAATTACCTTAAAACCCAGTTTTTTTCTAAATATTTTATTAAATGGAAAAAACTGAAATAATTTTCTTTGCCTAAGCTTGCTTTTTTCAAAAGTTAGGGCTATATTTGTTTCTCATTTTGATACGGGCGGACGCCGGAGTTGGAGAGCCGGGGCGGACTGTAAATCCGTTGGCAAACGCCTTTGGGGGTTCGAATCCCTCGCCGCCCACCAAATGTTGACTATCAGAAATTGGTCGTTGGAGATTGTTAAAGAATCGTTTTTACAACCAACAATTGAAGATGTCAATTCCTAACATCAACATTTTTGCGTTCAAATTCGTAATCGGATATTTAACGCGGGAGTAACTCAGTTGGCTAGAGTCACAGCCTTCCAAGCTGTTGGTCGCGGGTTCGAGTCCCGTCTCCCGCTCTTTTTAATTTAATTGTCAATTTATTTACAAGTTTAACGCTGCTGACGTAGCTCAGTTGGTAGAGCACATCCTTGGTAAGGATGAGGTCACCGGTTCAATCCCGGTCGTCAGCTCAAACTAACACGAAAATACCATGAGAGATATAATAACACTTGAATGCACAGAGTGCAAAAGAAGAAATTACACTACAACCAAGAATAAGCGCCTTCATCCCGGAAGAGTAGAATTTAAGAAGTACTGCCGCTGGGATCATAAGCATACTGTTCATAAAGAAACAAAGTAGTTATTCTTACGTCAGTGGCTCAATTGGCAGAGCAGCGGTCTCCAAAACCGCAGGTTGGGGGTTCGAGTCCCTCCTGACGTGCTAGGATTAGCTAAAACTAGTTTTAAACGAAATCCCGGGTTCCCGGGCGAGAAATTTAGTTATGAAAGAAAAAATCATCAATTTTTTTAATGATGTGGTCAAGGAAATGAAAAAAGTTACCTGGCCCACAAAAGATGAATTGAAAGAATCAACAACTATCGTTATTGTAGTGTGTTTGATCATTGCCGCATTTACTTATTTAATTGATATGGCAATTACACAAATATTTAAAGGGATATTTTAAGGCGTACCAATGGAATTTAAGTGGTATGTAGTCAGGACTTTTTCAGGCCAGGAGAACAGAGTCAAGAATCTTCTTGAAACTGAACTCAAGGAGCACGATCAGCTTAGGGCTAAGATCCAGGATGTCCTTGTGCCTACTGAGAAGGTCTTTGAAGTAAAAGACGGCAAAAAGAAGAGCAAAAGCAAAAACTTTTTCCCGGGCTATATACTCGTCCAGGCAGACCTAGACAACCAGGTAAAGGATTTTATCCTTAACACGCCTGCTGTTATGGGTTTCCTTGGGACTGGTAAGAACCCGAACCCTCTTCAGCCAGAAGAGGTAAAAAGGATTGTTGGCCGTATTACACAGGATCAGGAAAATGAACGCCTTGAAACATTATTCCGTGCCGGCGATTTTGTAAAAATTATCGACGGTCCGTTCAATAATTTCTCTGGTTATGTGCAGGAAGTTAACGAAGAAAAAATGAAGATCAAGGTCATGGTTTCCATCTTCGGGCGTAAGACCCCTGTGGAAATTGATTTTGTTCAGGCAGAATTGGAAAAGTAATCATTTTAAAAATAAAGTTAGAATTAAAAATTAAATTATTGAATTAAAGTTTGAAAGTATAGGAACTTGTAATTTTAATTTTTAATTGTTTGAGAATATAATTGTAGGTTTTTACAATGGCAAAAAAAATAGCTGGTTTTATTAAGTTACAAATCCCCGCCGGAAAAGCTAATCCTTCACCTCCGGTTGGCCCTGCACTTGGCCAGAAAGGGGTTAACATTATGGAATTCTGTAAACAGTTCAACGCCAGAACTGCAGATAAGGGCGGCTTGATTATACCTGTAGTTATTACAGTTTTTACAGATAAATCGTTTACATTTGTTACCAAAACCCCTCCGGCAGCAGAACTTTTGAAAAAAGCAGCTAAAGCTGATAAAGGTTCGGCTGAACCCAACAAGACAAAGGTTGCAAAGGTTACCAAAGCTCAGATTCGCGAAATAGCCGAAATGAAGATGCCTGACCTGAATGCTAATGACGTTGAACAGGCTATGAGCATGGTTGCAGGAACAGCCCGCAGTATGGGTTTTACCGTAGAAGAATAATCATTTAATATACGGCAATCCGCCACAGTCGGATTCTCAATAGGAAAATAGGGTTGACATAATAATGAAAGTTTCAAAAAGAATAAAAGCCATAAAAGAGAAAGTTGATCTTAATAAAGAATATTCTCTTGATGAAGCAATAAAGACACTTAAGGAAGTCTCCAGCGTTAAATTTACCGAATCACTGGATTGCGCCATACGCCTGGGCGTTGACCCAAGGCACGCAGATCAGATGGTTCGTGGAACAGTTAGCTTGCCTAACGGAACCGGTAAAGAGGTCAGGGTGCTGGTTGTAGCTAAAGGTGCCAAGGCTCAGGAGGCACTCGATGCAGGTGCAGACTATGCAGGCTTCGATGACTACCTCGAAAAAATCAAGGGCGGCTGGGCAGATATAGACGTTATCGTTGCTACACCTGATGTAATGGGTGATCTCGGCAAACTGGGAAGAATCCTCGGTCCAAAAGGCCTGATGCCAAATCCCAAGAGCGGTACGGTGACGATGGATGTTGCAACAGCCGTTAAGGAAGTTAAAGCCGGTAAGATTGAATTCCGCGTTGATAAGACGGGTATTGTTCATACTTCTATCGGTAAGGTTTCTTTTACTGAAGATAAGCTGGTTGAAAATGCAAGAGCATTTCTGACCACTATCATGAAGATGAAACCTTCTTCGGCAAAGGGAACTTACGTCAGGAGTCTTTATCTCTCTACAACAATGGGTCCCGGGCTTAAGATTTCACGCGATGAAGTTGCTTCAATAAAATAAGAAATTACGTACTCAGTAAATATAAATGCTTCTACTTATTTATGAATTAGTTGATTTGGGAGAGTAATGGACATAAAAGAAAAAGAGGAAATAATCTCTCAGATTAAAGAATTTATCAGCGGTTCGGACGCTTGCTATCTGGTTGATTACAGCAAGGTTAACGTTGCGGATATCAATGCTATCCGTAAGGACTTCCGCAAGGAAGGAATCAGCTATAAAGTCTTTAAGAATACCCTGTTCAAGAAAGCTCTGCAGGAAGAACAAAAATACGAAAAGCTTGGTGACCTTTTGGTCGGCATGACCGGTGCTGCATTTGTAAAAGAAAATACAACTGCACCTGCCAAGATCATCAAGAAATATTTTGATGCTTCCGGCAAGCTGGGGCTCAAAGGCTGCTATATTGAATCGCAGTTCTTTGATGGAAAGCAGCTTGACGCATTATCGACTCTGCCAACCAAACCGGAAATCATTGCCGGTATACTTGGCAGCCTGGATTCACCAGCTTCTGGTATTGTTGGTGCCATAAATGCAGTCATGAGAGATATAGTTGGCGTGCTTGAAGCCATAGAAAAGAAACAAGCAGCTTAATTCAGCTGTTAAAAATTGTAAAAGAAATTAATTTATCAGGAGAAATATACAATGTCAGAGAAAATTGCAGAACTTGTTGACAAAATTAAGGGTTTAACTCTTTTAGAAGCTTCAGAATTAAAGAAAGCACTCGAAAATGAATTCGGTGTTACAGCAGCTGCCCCTGTTATGATGGGTGCCGCACCTGCAGCTGGTGCTGCCGCTGCTCCTGCTGAAGAAAAGACAGAATTCGATGTTATCCTCCAGGCAGCTGGCGACAAGAAGATCAACGTCATTAAAGTTGTCCGCGCTCATACAGGTTTAGGCCTGAAAGAAGCAAAGGATTTAGTTGATGGTGCTCCTAAGACTGTTAAGGAAGCCGTTTCTAAGGAAGAAGCTGAAAAACTGAAGAAAGAATTCGAGGAAGCTGGAGCTACCGTAGAAGTAAAGTAAGATAAGCATAATTTAACATAGCGCTATTGATTACAAAAGTGATCGGGTGGTGAACTCCGCCCTGTCACTTTTGTATTATTTTGTACAGTCTGGTTTTATAGCGTTTTAGAAAGGAAAATTTAATGGAGGCTAGATTGGATAATAAAAGGATCTCTTTTGCTCGTATCCCCTCTACAATTCAGGTCCCTGATTTATTAGATATTCAAATTGAATCTTTTGAAGAATTCCTGCAGTCAAAAGTCCCCCCCTCGAAAAGAGAAAACAAAGGCCTGCAGGCTGTTTTCCTCGCAAATTTCCCGATCCTAGATAACAAAGAGTTCTACAGGCTCGATTTTATCGAGTATTATATCGAAAAACCGAGATATTCTATAGTTGAGTGTGAGGAAAGAGGACTTACATATTCAGCTCCTTTAAAAGCAAAGCTGCGTTTATCTACAAAAGATCAGGAAACCCAGGAGTTTGTTAACTCAGTTGAACAGGAAGTCTACCTGGGCAACTTACCTTTTATGACAAATAAGGGTACCTTCGTCATTAATGGCGCCGAAAGGGTTGTCGTTACACAGCTGCACCGTTCTCCTGGCGTGGCATTTTCTCAGACAGTCCATCCTAACGGTACACCAATTTATTCTGCCAGGATTATTCCGTTCCGCGGAAGCTGGGTGGAATTTGCAACAGATATCAATAATATATTATATGTTTATATAGATCGCAGAAAGAAATTTCCTGCAACAACTCTTCTTCGCGCTCTTGATTTTACCACCGACGAGCAGATATTGGATCTGTTTAACCTGGTAGAGAATGTAGATGTTAAGAATATTACGGCAGATGGCTTTACAGGACGCATTGTTGCTGAAGACGTCTTTGATATGACAACAGGCGAAATCTTCCTGAGCAAGGATATGGCGCTTACAGAAGAGGATGTAGAAAGACTTCAGAATTCATCAATTGACCAGATAAAACTTATCAGTTCCGAGACCATTCCGGATCAGGACCTGATCTTAAATACATTAAAAAAAGACACCTCCCGTACAAAGGAGGAAGCACTTTTTGCCATCTACCGCCAGCTCCGCTCAGGCGAGGCTCCGGATATGGAAACAGCTCAGGGCTTAATTGAAAAACTGTTCTTTAACGACAAGCGCTACGACTTAGGTGAAGTTGGCCGTTTCCGCATGAATGACAAGCTTCAGCTGAATATACCTTCAAATATCACTATCCTTACTGTTGAGGATATAATAGCTATTATGAAGTATATAATTAAGCTGAAAGTTGGAAACTTTGCCGTTGATGATATAGATCACTTAGGCAACCGCCGCGTAAGAACCGTTGGCGAACAGCTCGGCCAGCAGTACAACGTGGGTCTTGCAAGAATGTCGCGTACTATAAAAGAAAGAATGAACATGCGCGACAGCGAGAACTTCCAGCCGCAGGATCTTGTTAATGCAAGAACAATCAGCAGCGTTATTAACGCTTTCTTCGGTACAAATCAGCTCTCGCAGTTCATGGACCAGACAAATCCTCTGGCAGAACTGACTCATAAGAGAAGAATTTCAGCTCTCGGCCCCGGCGGTCTGACAAGAGAAAGAGCAGGATTTGAGGTTCGTGACGTTCACCATTCACATTACGGACGCTTGTGCCCGATTGAAACTCCTGAAGGTCCGAACATCGGTCTGATTTCCTCTCTGACCATATATTCAAGGGTTAACAGGTACGGATTCCTTGAGACCCCGTACAAGAAGGTTGTTGGTGGAAAGGTTACTCCTGAGGTTGAATACCTGAGCGCCGACCAGGAAGACGCATTTACAATTGCACAGGCAAATGCTGCAACAGATGAACAGGGCAACTTCCTGAACGACAGGGTAAAATGCAGGAACAAGGGTGAATTTCCCGTGGTTCCTCCGACACAGATTCAGTATATGGACGTTGCTCCGGCACAGATTGTAAGTGCTGCTGCGGCTCTCATCCCGTTCCTTGAACATGATGATGCCAACCGTGCACTCATGGGCTCGAACATGCAGCGCCAGGCAGTTCCGCTCTTAAAGCCGGAATCGCCGATTGTAGGTACTGGTCTTGAAGGCAAGCTTGCACTCGATTCGCGCGCAGTTATTGCTGCCGAGGATGACGGTGTTATTGAATATGTGGATGCAGAACGAATAGTAGTAAGATACGACATGAATCCGAACAGCGTTGAAGCTCTGACAAGCTTTGAGGATTCAAGAAAAGTACAATATAGATTAACCAAGTTCTCCGGTACGAACCAGGAAACCTGCACTAACCAGAAGCCGATTGTAAAAGAAGGGCAGAGGGTTAAAAAAGGGGAGGCTATTGCCGACGGTCCTGCAATTGATAAAGGTGAACTTGCTCTTGGACGCAACGTACAGGTTGCATTCATGCCATGGAGAGGATATAACTTTGAGGATGCTATTGTAATTTCTGAAAGAGTAGTCTCAGAGGATATCTTTACTTCACTCCATATTGAAGAATTCGAGCTTCAGGTTCGCGAAACCAAACGAGGCGAGGAAGAACTTACAAGAGATATTCCTAACGTTTCGGAAGAAGCTACCAGAAACCTGGATGAAAACGGTATAATCAGGGAAGGCGCCGAGGTTAAAGAAGGCGACATACTGATTGGTAAGATAACTCCTAAGGGCGAAACCGATCCTACACCCGAAGAAAAACTCTTAAAGGCTATCTTCGGAGACAAGGCAGGCGACGTAAAGGATGCTTCACTTAAAGCTACACCGGGCCTTAAGGGTACAGTTATCAAAACCAGGCTCTTCAGCCGCAAGCGCAAAGAAGCCGAATCCAGAAAAGCAGAAAAGAAACAGCTTGAAAATCTCGATAACGCCTGGAAGAAAACACGCGATGAGTACTATGGAAAGCTTGTTGAAAAGCTTACAAAGATCACTCTCGGCATGAATACTACGGGTATCAAGGATCTGGACGGCAGCGTAGTAATGAGAAATGGTGCATTAATTAAGGAATCCACCTTTTCAGGTATGGAAGATGTCACAAAACTTGATTATGCTTTAGACTGGTTCGAAACCAAGAAGACAAACAATATAATAAAGAAGTTATATGAGAATTACTTCAGTATTTTGAACGATATTGAAGAGGATTATAAGAGGGAGAAGCTCAAAATTCAGAGCGGCGACGAGCTGCCTCCAGGAATCGTACAGCTTGCAAAAGTTTATATCTCCAAGAAGAGAAAGCTTTCAGTAGGTGATAAAATGGCAGGCCGCCACGGGAACAAAGGCGTTGTAGCCAAGATAGTTCCCATGGAAGACATGCCGTTCCTGGAAGACGGTACTCCGGTGGATATAGTTCTTAATCCCCTTGGTGTACCTTCACGAATGAACCTGGGTCAGTTATACGAAACAGCACTCGGCTGGGCCGGCAAGAAGCTGGGCGTTAAGTTTGCTACGCCGATCTTTGACGGTGCACATGTTGAGGACATAGAGGATTACCTCCTGAAGACTGCACTCGACCCGGGAAGCAAGGCTACGCTTTACGATGGCCGCAGCGGTGAAAAGTTCCACCAGAAAGTGACCTGCGGACAGATCTATATGATTAAGCTGGGTCACATGGTTGACGATAAAATTCACGCAAGGTCCATCGGGCCGTACTCACTTATTACACAGCAGCCTCTTGGCGGCAAGGCTCAGTTCGGCGGCCAGAGGTTTGGTGAAATGGAAGTCTGGGCTCTTGAAGGATACGGAGCAAGCCATATTCTGCAGGAGATACTGACAGTAAAGAGTGATGATGTTGCAGGCCGTGCCAAAACATATGAAGCTATAGTAAAAGGTGAAAATTTAATGGAACCGAACGTTCCAGAGTCGTTTAACGTGCTAATTAAGGAACTTCAGGGCTTAGGCCTTGACATCAAAATTAATTAGTAACTTTTTAGCCCGCTTTTTTTAATGAAAAGCGGGCTGCATTTTCACTTAGAAATTAGGAGAAATTATGCCTTATAGAATTCAAGAAAACGCAATGAAATCCATAAACTCGATTACAATAGGTCTGGCCAGTCCCGATGATATACTCTCCCGTTCACACGGTGAGGTAACAAAGCCGGAAACGATCAACTACAGGAGTTTCCGTCCTGAAAAAGACGGTCTTTTCTGCGAGAAGATCTTCGGCCCGATTAAGGATTGGGAATGCCATTGCGGTAAGTATAAAAGAATCAGATATAAAGGAATTGTTTGCGATAGATGCGGTGTTGAAGTTACACAAAAGGCTGTAAGAAGGGAACGAATGGGGCATATCTCACTCGCAGTCCCTGTTGTACATATATGGTTCTTCAGAGCCCTTCCCTCAAAGATAGGTAATATCATAGGGATGACTACCAAAGAACTCGAAAAGATCATCTATTACGAATCATATGTTGTCATTAATCCGGGTCCTACAGGCTTAAGCCCGAAAGATCTTATCTCAGAGGATCAGTATTTTGAAATTCTTTATTCACTTCCGGCAGGAAATGAAAAGCTTGAAGATACAGATCCCAAGAAGTTTGTTGCCAAGATCGGCGGCGACGCAATAAAGGAACTCTTAAAGAGAACAGATGTAGATGGTGTGTTTAAGGATTTGCGTGAGCAGGTTAAAGTTGAAACCTCACAGCAGAAGAAGAACGATGCCTTAAAGCGCTTAAGAGTACTGGAAGCTTTCCGCGAAAAGGAAAACAAGGTACTTAATAAACCTGAATGGATGGTCTTAAGCGTTATACCGGTTATTCCTCCTGAACTCAGGCCTCTTGTTCCACTTGAAGGCGGAAGGTTTGCAACCAGTGACTTAAATGACCTCTATAGAAGAGTAATCATTAGAAATAACAGACTTAAAAGACTTATAGATATTAAAGCTCCTGAAGTAATCTTAAGAAACGAAAAAAGAATGCTCCAGGAGGCTGTTGACGCACTGTTTGATAACTCAAGACGCGGAAACGCCGTCAGAAGCGACAGCAACCGCCCTTTGAAATCCTTAAGCGATATGCTCAAAGGAAAGCAGGGCCGTTTCCGCCAGAACCTTCTCGGTAAACGTGTCGACTATTCCGGCCGTTCGGTTATCGTTGTGGGTCCTGAACTCAAGCTCCACCAGTGCGGTCTTCCGAAAGACATGGCCGTCGAGCTCTTTAAGCCGTTTATTATCCGCAAGCTTATTGAACGCGGGCACAACAAGACGGTTAAAAGCGCCAGGAAAGTAGTTGACAGGAAAGACCCCATTATATGGTCGATACTTGAGGGTATCATAGATGGGCATCCGATTCTCTTGAACCGTGCTCCTACGCTGCACAGACTGGGTATACAGGCTTTCCAGCCGCTGCTTATTGACGGCAAGGCTCTTCAGCTGCACCCGATGGTTTGTACGGCATTTAACGCTGACTTTGACGGCGATCAGATGGCTGTTCACGTGCCTCTTTCTTATGAAGCACAGCTTGAAGCCGTCCTTCTGATGCTCTCGAGCCATAACATCCTTTCACCGCAAAACGGAAGCCCTATAGTGGTTCCGACACAGGATATAGTACTTGGGTGCTACTATCTGACAAAGGTAAAGGAAGGCGCAAAGGGTGAAGGACTTGTCTTCGGATCGATGGAAGAGGTTTTAATTGCCTATAACTCAAAGGCAGTCGATCTGCACGCACGCATTAAGGTTAGAGTTGACGGTAAAATGATTGAAACAACCGTTGGACGCGTCAGATTCAACCAGATCGTGCCTAAGGAAATGGGCTACCTGAATGAAGTTCTTGTTAAGAAGATCTTCAGCGGATTTATTTATAAGCTGTTCATTAAGCTTGGAAATAAAGTAACCGCCAAGTTCCTTGATGACCTTAAGGAGTTAGGTTTCAGGTACTCAACTGCAGGAGGCTTGTCTGTAAGCTTTGCAGATATGATTGTTCCTGAAGAAAAGGTAAAACTGATCCAGGATTCAAACAAGAAAGTTGCCGATATTCTTAACGAGCACGAGCAGGGTGTTATTACAGATGCCGAGCGCTACAATAAGATTATCGACGTTTGGACACATACAACAAACAATGTGGCCAAATCGCTCATGGAAAAATTAAGAAGCGATCAGAGCGGTTTCAACTCACTGCACATGATGGTTGACTCGGGCGCAAGAGGCTCCCAGGAGCAGGTCCGTCAGCTTGCCGGTATGAGAGGTCTTATGATGAAACCTCAGAAAAGCCTTACCGGGCAGTCAGGTGAAATTATTGAAAACCCGATCGTGGCAAACTTCAAGGAAGGTTTGTCGGTGCTTGAATACTTCATTTCAACTCACGGTGCGCGTAAAGGTCTGGCCGATACGGCTTTGAAAACAGCTGATGCCGGTTACCTGACAAGAAGGCTTTGCGACGTTGCGCAGGACGTTATCGTTTCAGAAGACGATTGCGGCACAATCCGCGGTGTTGCTGTTACGGCATTGAAGGACGTTGAACTTGAACGTGAATCACTGGCCGAGAGAATTACAGGCCGTGTGGCTCAGGAAGACGTATTCGACCCGAGGACAGATGAAGTTATAGTTGCCGCAGGCGAACTCATTACAGAGGACATTGCCGAGGTAATTGAAGACGCAAATATTGACTCAGTATATATTAGAACAGTACTTACCTGTGAATCAAAACGCGGGGTTTGTGCAAAATGCTACGGACGTAACCTTACAAACGGAAAACTGGTTGAAATTGGCGAGGCCGTTGGTATCATTGCAGCACAGTCAATCGGTGAACCTGGTACACAGCTGACACTGAGAACATTCCACCTTGGTGGTACATCTTCACGTATTGCAAGCCAGTCGCAGGTTGAAGCTTCTGTTGAAGGAAGCGTACAGTTTGAAAAAGTGTACTACGTTGAAAAAACTGACTTCTTCGGAAAAGTTAAGGTTGTTACAGGACGCCGCGGCTCCATAAACCTGCTTGATAAGGACAACCGTACGATGAAGCGCTATGAGATCCCCTACGGAGCTGAACTTCTGGTTGACGACGATCAGGTGATCAAAAAAGGTGCTCCGCTCTACAACCACGATCCTTACAATGCAGTTATCTTAACTGATATTGCAGGACGCATCAGCTTTGTAGACCTGGTGGACAGCGTAACAATGCAGCAGGTAACCGACGAACAGACAGGGCACGTTCAGAAGGTTGTTATTGAGTCAAAGGACAAAACCCTTACACCGAGTATCCTCGTTACAGACAACGACGGAAACAAGAAGATGTTCAACATACCTACAAGGTCTTACATCTCGGTTGATGAAGGGGAGTTTGTACAGGCTGGTACAATCCTGGCCAAGATCTCAAAGTCGGCTTCCAAGACCCGTGACATCACAGGTGGTCTGCCTAGAGTAACCGAACTCTTTGAGGCAAGGAGCCCGCATGATCCGGCAACAGTTGCTGAAATTGAAGGCATCGTGAAATTCGGCGCACGTAAGAAGGGTTCAAGGGAAATAGTAATTATTGCCCCGGACCAGTCGTACGAAAAAGTTTACTCTGTTCCTTACGGTAAACATATCCTGGTTCAGGAAGGCGACGAAATTCCTGTGGGTGAAAAGATCACCGACGGTCCTATAGATCCTCACGACATTCTGAAGATCAAGGGAACAAATGCCGTTCAGGAATACCTTGTAAATGAAATTCAGGACGTTTACCGTCTGCAGGGTGTAAAGATAAACGACAAGCACATTGAAGTAATTGTACGCCAGATGCTTCAGAAGCTGAAAATTGTTTCTTCTGGCGATACAAAGTTCATCGAGGAAGACTATGTTGACCGCGTTGAATTCAATGAAGAGAACGAAAAGATCAAATCACTGGTTTACGTACTTGAACCGGGCAGCTCAAAGTTCAAGGTTGGCCAGCTTGTTTCCAGAAACAAGGTCAGAGAGAATAACGCTGAACTGACACGCAAGGGCAAAAAGACAGTTGAGGCAAGGGATGCCGAGCCAGCAACATTCGAACACGTCCTTCTTGGAATTACACAGGCTGCACTTTCGACCGACAGCTTTATTTCAGCTGCTTCGTTCCAGGAGACAACCAAGGTACTGACAAATGCCGCCACAGAAGCCAAAACAGACAGTCTGATCGGATTAAAGGAGAACGTTGTTATGGGACACCTTATTCCGGCCGGTACAGGTCTGAAGAAATATAAGAAGATTATATTGAAGGGCGAAGAGGCAGAAAAAGAGAAACCTGTAGAAGTAAATACTTCAGTAAGTTAAAATATATTCACAGAAATCCGTGCTAAAAACACGGATTTCTGAATAAAAAATAAGCTATTACTTGACAATAATTGTATATCTGTATATATTTACAGTCTAAAATTTTTCGATGAATACTAGGAGGAATATTAGTGCCCACGATAAATCAATTAGTTAGAAAAGGGCGTGTTCAGATCTTGGCAAAAAACAAAGCTCCAGCACTTGAGGCTTGCCCTCAGAAAAGAGGGGTATGTACAAGAGTGTATACCACAACACCCAAAAAACCGAATTCTGCTCTTAGAAAAGTAGCAAGAGTCAGGCTTACAAACGGAATGGAAGTAACAGCTTATATTCCGGGTGAAGGTCACAATTTACAGGAGCATTCCATAGTTTTGATTAGAGGTGGCAGGGTAAAAGATTTGCCTGGTGTACGTTATCATATTATTCGTGGAACGCTTGACACAAGTGGTGTTGAAGACAGAAGAAAAGCCAGATCAAAATACGGCGCTAAAAAACCCAAAGCAAAATAAAAGAATATGAGAAAAAGAAGAGCCCCAAAAAGATATATTAAACCGGATCCTAAATATAACGATCTGGTACTAGCAAAATTCATCAATGCTATCATGTATGATGGTGAAAAATCAGTTGCACGCAAAGTAATTTACGACAGCTTCAGCCTTATTGAAGAGCGTACAAAGAAACCAGCCATGGAAGTATTCACCAAGGCTGTTAACAATGTTCAGCCATATGTTGAAGTAAGAAGCAGAAGAGTCGGCGGAGCAACATATCAGGTTCCTATGGAAGTTAGGCCCGAGCGCAGACTTGCATTGGCTTTCCGCTGGTTGAAAACCTATGCCAGAGCCAGAAACGACAAATCGATGGCTGCTAAACTCGCTTCGGAATTAATAGCTGCTTCCAATGGCGAAGGTTCTTCAATTAAGAAAAAAGACGATACACACAAAATGGCAGAAGCTAATAAGGCATTTGCACACTTTAAATGGTAAGGATAAAAGGAAAGATTAAAGTTTTATGGCAGATAGAGTTAGTATAGATAAAGTAAGAAATATTGGCATTATGGCGCACATCGATGCCGGTAAAACAACGACTACAGAGCGTATACTGTTTTATACCGGTAAGACCCACCGCATCGGTGAGGTTCACGAAGGCGCAGCTACGATGGACTGGATGGAGCAGGAAAAAGAACGTGGTATTACAATTACCAGTGCTGCAACTACCTGTTTTTGGAGAGGTCATCAAGTAAATATTATTGATACACCGGGACACGTTGATTTTACAGTTGAAGTAGAAAGATCACTTCGTGTTCTGGATGGCGCAGTTGCATTATTTTGCGCCGTTGGCGGTGTTGAACCGCAGTCGGAAACCGTATGGCGTCAGGCTGACAAGTACGGTGTTCCAAGAATCGCTTTTGTTAACAAAATGGATAGAATCGGTGCCGACTTCTTTCATGCAGTTGAAATGATGCATGAACGTCTTGGCGCAAACGCTATTCCAATCGTTCTTCCTATAGGTGAAGGCGACATGTTTGCCGGCGAAATTGACCTTATGAAATTTAAGGCCAGAATTTACAAGGAAGAAAGCCTTGGCGCCGAATACGATGAAATTGATATTCCTAACAGTCTGAAAGAACTGGCTAACAAATACAGAACAAAGATGCTTGAAGCTGTTTCCGATGTTGATGACACGCTTCTTGAAAAGTATCTCGAAGGCCAGGAAATAACTGAAGAAGAAATTAGAAAAGTTTTACGTACAGCTACAATTCAGTCGAAGATTATACCTGTTCTCTGCGGTTCCTCCTTTAAGAACAAGGGTGTACAGAAGCTCCTCGATTCAGTTGTGGATTTTCTGCCTTCACCGGTTGACGTGGGTGACCTGAAGACACATCACCCCGATTCAAACGACGAAGTGTACCGTAAAATTGATGAAAAAGAAGATTTTGCGGGTTTAGCTTTCAAAATTCAGACAGATCCTTTTGTTGGAAAGCTGACCTATGTCAGAGTTTACAGCGGCACCCTGAAAGCGGGTTCATACGTTTTTAACTCTGTAAGCGGAAAGAAAGAAAGAGTCGGACGCATTCTGCAGATGCATGCTAACCAGCGTCTTGACATAGATGAAATTAAAGCCGGCGACATTGCCGCAATAATCGGCCTCAAGTATACAAAAACAGGTGACACACTCTGCGGAGAAAAAGATCCAATTGTTCTTGAGAAGATGGTATTCCCTGAACCGGTTATTGAAATTGCAATTGAACCTAAGACCAAAGCAGATCAGGATAAACTTTCTGACGCTTTGCAGAAACTCTCAGAAGAAGATCCTACATTCAGGATTAAGGTTAATGAAGAAACCGGTCAGACACTCATCAGCGGTATGGGCGAGCTTCACCTGGAAATCCTCGTTGACAGAATGAAAAGAGAGTTTAAGGTTGAGGCAAACGTTGGTAAACCGCAGGTTGCTTACAGAGAATCAATTACACAAACTGTTAACGCTGAAGGTAAATTTGTTAAGCAGTCTGGCGGACGCGGTAAATTCGGTCACGTTTGGATTGAGCTCGGCCCGAATGAACCTGGTAAAGGTTATGAGTTTATAAATGGTATTGTCGGCGGTGTTGTGCCTAAGGAATATATCCCTGCAGTATCAAATGGTATTCAGGAAGCTATGCGTAACGGCGTTATTGCAGGTTTTCCGGTCGTGGATATAAAAGCTAAATTGTATGACGGTTCATACCACGAAGTTGACTCTGATGAAATTTCCTTTAAGGTTGCCGGTTCTATGGCGTTCAAGGAAGGTGCCCGTCGTGCAAGACCTGTTCTCCTGGAGCCAATGATGTCAGTTGAAGTTACTACACCAGAGGATTACCTCGGAGATGTAATGGGCGACCTGAACTCCAGAAGAGGAAAAATCGAAGGATTTGCTGCAAGACGCGATGCACAGGTTATAAAAGCCATGGTACCGCTTTCTGAAATGTTCGGCTATGCAACTGTCCTGAGATCAATGACACAGGGCAGGGCAATCTATACGATGCAGTTTTCTCACTACTCGGAAGTTCCGAAGTCAATTGCAGAGGAAATTGCAGAAAAAACACAGTCAAAAAAGTCCGTGACAATTTAACATTAGATTATAAAGTAAAGTAAAATAAGAAGGAGAACCGAGGATGGCCAAAGAAAAATTTGATAGGAGTAAACCTCACGTTAACGTCGGTACAATTGGTCACGTTGATCATGGTAAAACCACATTAACAGCCGCTATTACAATGGCGCTCAGCAAGAAAGGTTTATCTGCTAAGAGAACATTTGATTCAATTGACAATGCCCCTGAAGAAAGAGAAAGAGGTATTACAATTGCTACAGCTCACGTAGAATATTCAACAGCTAACAGACACTACGCACACGTAGACTGCCCTGGACACGCTGACTATGTTAAGAACATGATCACCGGTGCTGCTCAGATGGACGGCGCTATACTGGTTGTTGCTGCTACAGATGGCCCTATGCCTCAGACAAGAGAGCATATCCTTTTAGCACGCCAGGTAGGTGTTCCTAGAATAGTTGTCTTCATGAATAAAGTTGATATGGTTGACGATCCTGAACTGATCGAGCTCGTTGAAGTTGAACTTCGCGACCTTCTGAATCAGTATGAATTCCCCGGAGATGAAATTCCAATCATTAAGGGTTCAGCTCTTCAGGCTCTTGATGCTGCAAGCAACGATTCAGTTCCTGTTACAGATGAAAGATTAAACTGCATCTGGGAGCTCATGGACGCTGTTGACGCATACATCCCAGTTCCTGAAAGAAATGTAGACAAGCCGTTTTTGATGCCTGTTGAAGACGTTTTCTCAATTACCGGCCGTGGTACAGTTGCTACCGGTAGGGTAGAACGCGGACAGGTTAAGATACAGGAAGAAGTTGAACTTATCGGTCTTGGCGTACACAAGAAGACAGTTGTTACTGGTATCGAAATGTTCCGTAAGGAACTCGATTCAGCTATGGCTGGAGATAACGCTGGTATCCTGTTAAGAGGCGTTGACAAGAAAGAGATCGAAAGAGGAATGGTTTTAGCAAAAACCGGTTCAATTACTCCTCATAAGGTATTTGAAGGTTCAGTTTACATCCTCTCAAAAGAAGAAGGTGGGCGTCATACCCCGTTCTTCAATGGCTACAGGCCTCAGTTCTATTTCAGAACCACAGACGTAACTGGTGTTGCACACCTGCCGGAAGGAACAGAAATGGTTATGCCTGGTGATAACGTAAAACTGAAAGTTGATCTGATTACAGAAATCGCTATGGAAGAAGGTCTGCGTTTCGCTATCCGCGAAGGCGGCAGAACCGTTGGTGCCGGTGTTGTAACTAAAATTTATGAATAAATTATCCAGCCCTAGGGAGAATTTATTCTCCTTAGGGCTAATTGCATAGGAGTGTTAAAGTGCCTGGTCAAAAGATTAGAATAAAGTTAAAATCATATGATCATATTCTCATTGATAAGTCGACAGAGAAGATCATAAAGACTGTAAAGAGTACTGGTGCAGTAGTAAGCGGCCCTATTCCGCTTCCTACAAAAAAGACTATCTTTACTGTTCTTCGTTCACCGCACGTCGATAAAAAATCAAGAGAACAGTTTGAAATAAGAGCACATAAAAGAATTATAGATATTCATAACTCAAATAATAAAACCGTCGATTCTTTAAGCAAATTGGAAATTCCGGCGGGTGTCGATATCGAGATAAAGTTATAAGGATACTAAAATGCCTGGATTGATTGGTAAAAAAATAGGAATGAGTAATATCTTTACTGATGACGGTCAGCTTGTTCCTGTGACAATTATAAATGCTGGACCTTGCCCTGTGCTGAATGTAATGACCATCGAGAAGAATGGTTATGAAGCTTTACAGTTTGGCTTTGGGACACGCAAGGAAAATAGAGTCAGCAAACCTGTTTTAGGACAGTACAAAAAACAAAATTTAACTCCGGCCCAGATTGTTAAAGAATTTAGAAATTTTAATGTAGCCGATTACAAGGTTGGCGACAGTGTTGGAGTTGAAATTTTCACTCAGGGAGATTCTGTAAAGGTTACTGGCCGCTCAAAAGGAAAAGGCTTCCAGGGCGTAATGAGAAGGCATGGTTTCGGCGGCGTTGGTGGTACAACACACGGCCAGTCAGACAGACTTAGAGCTCCCGGATCAATTGGCGCAAGTTCTTACCCTTCAAGAGTATTTAAGGGTCAGAGGATGGCCGGACGTACCGGATTTGAACAAGTAACAGTACAAAACCTTAAAATCGTTAAAATTATTCCTGAAAAGAATATAATTATGGTAAAGGGTGCTGTTCCTGGCGCCATTAACTCAATCGTTGAAATCAATAAGTAATTGTTCCGGTCAAACCCGGAAATTCTAAGAATCAATTTGGTTTGAAAAATGACATTAGATGTTTATAAAATAGATGGCACAAAAAGCGGCGAACAGATAGATCTGAACGACGGCATCTTTAATATTGAGCCGAATCAGCATGCAATCTATTTGGCAGTAAAAGCTCAGATGACGAACAAACGTCAGGGCACGCATAAATCCAAGGAACGCAGTGAAGTCGCGGGCGGCGGAAAAAAGCCGTGGAGACAAAAAGGACGCGGCGGCGCAAGAGCCGGTACAACACGTTCACCTCTCTGGGTTGGCGGCGGTACAGTATTTGGACCCAAACCCATTGAGTATAAGGAATCTGTCAATAAAAAAGTCAGCAAACTGGCCAGAAAAAGCGCACTTGCACTTAAAGCCAAGGGTGAACAGATAATTGTTGTTGAAGACTTTGGATTTGATGCTCCTAAAACAAAAGAATTTAATGCGATCTTATCTGCTTTCAAATTGAACGGCAAAAGGACACTCGTCCTTTACGATAAAAACAACAAGAATGTTTTTATTTCCGGAAGAAATATTCAGAAGTTAAACATTATGGAAGCAAATACGGCTTCTACATATGACCTGCTTAACAACCAGATGATTATTCTTCAGAAGAGTGCCGTAAAATTAATTGAACAAACTTTTGATAAAAATTTATAAGGTAACTAAGAGATGCGGGAAGTATTATATAAACCACTCCTGACCGAAAAGATGAATAACTTAAATGAAGGACTGAATAAATACGGGTTTGTTGTAGATATTCATGCCAATAAGATCAGCATCGCAAAGGCCATTGAAGAAAAATTCAATGTCAAAGTTGAAGACGTGAATACTATCAGGTACGAAGGCAAGATGAAAACCCAATTCAGGAAAAGCGGCAGATTTTCAGGAAAGACCTCACGCTTTAAGAAAGCGATAGTTACATTAAAAGAAGGTCAGAAAATAGACCTATTTGAACAAGTACAGTAAACGGATTTTTGAACTGGAGTAGCATTTAATGGCAATCAGAAAATTAAAACCTATGACCCCGGGTACGAGATTTATGTCGTACGCCTCGTTCGAGGAAATAACAAAGACGACACCTGAGAAGACTCTGGTGTCAGCCCTCAGGAAATCCGGGGGAAGGAATAACCAAGGTAGAGTTACTGCCAGACATATTGGCGGCGGACATAAAAGAAAATACAGAGTTATCGATTTTAAGCGCGATAAGCACGGTATTGAATCCAAGGTATTCTCAATCGAATACGATCCGAACCGTACATGCAGAATAGCCCTGCTTCACTATGCTGACGGCGAAAAAAGATATATTCTCGCCCCTGACGGCCTGAAAGTTGGCGATAAAGTAACCTCAGGTGCCGGAAGTGAAATTAAAGTAGGCAATGCTCTTAAATTAAAGGAAATGCCGCTTGGAAGTTTTGTTCACAACGTTGAACTTAAGCCTGGCAAAGGCGGACAGTTAGGCCGCAGCGCCGGTTGCTCGCTTCAGCTGGTTGCCAAGGAAGGCAAATATGCACAGCTCAGAATGCCATCCGGAGAAGTAAGACTTCTCAGTACTGAATGCATGGCTACTTATGGAGTAGTTGGTAATTCAGAGCACGAAAATCTTAGCCTTGGAAAGGCAGGCAGATCAAGATGGTTAGGCAAGCGTTCACATGTTCGTGGCGTTGCAATGAACCCGGTTGACCATCCAATGGGTGGTGGTGAAGGTAAGACTTCCGGCGGCGGACATCCGGTTAGCCCCTGGGGAACACCTGCAAAGGGTTACAAGACCAGAAAGAAGAAAAATCCATCAAATAAATTTATTATTAAACGTCGTAAGTGAGTTAATAATGCCAAGATCAGTTAAAAAAGGACCCTTTATCAGCGCTAAGTTGCTCAACAAAATTACTCAGATGAATGAGAACAACCAGAAGAAAATTGTAAAGACCTGGTCAAGAGCCAGCACAATATCTCCTGATTTCGTTGGGCACACGGTAGCTGTTCACAATGGAAACAAAATGATTCCGGTTTACATTTCAGAAAATATGGTGGGGCATAAGTTAGGTGAATTTGCTCCTACAAGAATCTTTAGGGGACATCCTGGAACAAAAGCCGAAAAAACGTCAAAAGTAAAATAATTTTTTAAGAGTCGAGGTTCAGCTAGTATGGAAGCTAAAGCTACACACAAATATATAAATTCATCTCCCAGAAAGATGCGTCTGGTTATTGACCTGATTCGTGGCGTTTCTGTCACTAAGGCTATGGAAGTCCTGCATTTCCATCCTAAACATGCATCCAAGGATGCAGAGAAGGTTTTAAGATCAGCAATTGCAAATCTCTTCAACAAGAATGAAGAGGCAAAAATTGATCAGGCAGATGTATTCATTAAGGAAGCTTATGTGAATCAGGGCCCTGCATTGAAGAGGATTTTACCTGCTCCAATGGGCAGAGCTTATAGAATGAAAAAGAGATCAAATCATTTAACAATAGTAGTTGCTACTAAAGAGTAATTTTTGGAGGACTTTTGGGACAAAAAACAAACCCCATTGGCTTTAGATTAGGGATCATAAGAGGTTGGGAATCCAACTGGTACGAAAGTAAGAGTTATGCCGGCAAGTTGGTTGAAGATACCCAGTTAAGGCAGTACGTCAGGAAGAGATTAAAAAAAGCAGGTATTGCCAGGTTAATAATTGACAGAACCTCTAAGAACATAATCTTAACAATTTTTACTTCCAGACCAGGCGTGGTTATAGGTAAAAGCGGGAAAGAAATTGCCCAACTTGAGCAAGAATTAAAGCAGATTACAGATAAAGAAGTAAAAGTACAGATCACAGAAATTAAAAGACCTGAATTAGATGCTTTTCTGGTAGCTGATAATATTGCTTCCCAGCTGGAAGGAAGAATTTCTTTCAGACGCGCTATGAAGGGTGCCATTACCTCAGCTATGAGAATGGGTGCTGAAGGCATCAGAATCATGTGCGCCGGCAGATTAGGCGGTGCTGAAATGGCCAGAACCGAACAATACAAAGAAGGAAGGATTCCATTGCATACCTTAAGAGCCGACATTGACTATGCAACGGCTACCGCGCAGACCATCTATGGTTCTATCGGTATAAAGGTATGGATCTGCCGTGGAGAAATTCTTGGTAAACGAGCAACAGAGTAATTCTTAGGAGATTTTTTATTATGTTAATGCCGAAGAGAGTTAAATATAGAAAGACGCAGCGCGGAAGAATGACCGGAAAGGCTTTCCGCGGCAGTGCGGTTTCTTTCGGAGATTTTGGCCTGAAGTCTTTAGAACCAGCCTGGATCACCAGCCGCCAGATTGAAGCGTGCCGAGTTGCCATCTCCAGAAAAATGAAAAGGGATGGTAAGGTTTGGATCAGAATTTTCCCGGATAAGCCTGTTACTAAAAAGCCACTTGAAACAAGAATGGGTAAAGGTAAAGGTGCTCCTGAATTCTGGGTAGCAGTTATAAAGCCGGGCAGAGTGTTATTTGAAGTAGCCGGCGTGCCGAAAGAACTGGCAGTTGAAGCCCTGAAGATAGCTTCACATAAGCTGCCAATTAAAACTAAAGTCGTAACCAGACCTGATTTTGAACAATAATTAAGGTTGATAAAGATGAAAATTCATGAAATCAGAGAAATGACTTCTGATGATATAAAAAAGAAAATCCAGGAAGACAGAAAAGACCTTCTGGACTTAAATTTCTCGCACGCTTTGAAGCAGCTTACTAATACAGCAAAGCTGAAGCTTATCCGTAAAGATATTGCTAAAATGCAGACAGTTCTGCGTCAGAGAGAATTAAATAGCCAACAAGTTCAGAAAGAAAATAAATAGGGAGTGAGAGCTGTAAAATTATGGAACAACGGCCATTAAGAAAAACGAGAATTGGTTATGTAGTCAGCAATAAAATGGAAAAAAGCATTATTGTTGCTATAGAGCGCAAAGTCGCACACAGCCTTTATAAGAAGTACTTCAAGAAAACTACAAAACTAATGGCTCATGACGAAAAGAATGAATGCGGAGTTGGTGATCTTGTCAAAATTATGGAAACAAGGCCTCTTAGCTTACGGAAAAAATGGCGATTAGTTGAAGTTATTGAAAAAGCTAAGTAAAAGTTGAGATTTATAAAAATCCCGGCTTGACGGGAAAGTTTTAGGGAGAATACCAAAATGGTTCAGGAAGAAACAAATCTAGTAGTTGCTGACAACTCGGGCGCAAAAAAAGTAAGGTGCATCAGAGTACTTGGGGGAAGCAGCAGGAGATATGCAAGCGTTGGAGATACAATTGTTGTCAGCGTAAAGACAGCAATACCAGGCGGAACCGTAAAAAAGGGTGAGGTTTCAAGAGCAGTAGTCGTCCGTACTACTAAGGAAGTTAGACGTAAGGACGGAAGTTATATCAGGTTTGATGAAAATGCTGCCGTACTGATTAACAATCAGAATGAACCCAAGGGAACCCGTATCTTCGGCCCCGTTGCAAGAGAGTTAAGAGACAAGAAGTTCATGAAAATTATTTCTTTAGCCCCAGAAGTGTTATAAAGCAGGATTTCAAAATGAAAATACATAAAAATGATAATGTAGTGGTTATTTCAGGCAACTCAAAAGGTAAAACCGGTAAAGTCCTGAAAGTATTTCCAAAACTGAATAGAGTTATTATTGAGGGTGTTAATCTCAGAAAAAGACACACTAAACCAAATCAGAGAAATCCTCAGGGAGGCATTGTTGAGAAGGAAGCTCCAATCAATGCTTCAAACGTTATGATTATGGATCCGAAGGCAAATAAACCGGCTAGAGTTGGCAAACAGATAATTATTGATGAAAAAACTGGAAAACAGAAAAGAATAAGAGTTAGCAGACACAGTGGTGAAATGCTTTCATAATACTTTATTTATAGAGGTTTGATTATTACTATGGCTGAAAAGAAATCACAGAAAACTGAAACAACGAAAAAAGAACAACCCAGGGCAAAAGCCGGCAAGGATACTGCCGTAGCTGAGGCTCCTGCTAAAGAGGAAAAAGTTACACCCAGGTTGGCTGAAAAATATAAAAAAGAGATTGGTCCTGAATTGCAGAAGAGATTCTCTTACAAGAGCGTAATGCAGATACCAAAGCTCCAGAAAATCGTTATTAACATGGGTGTAGGTTCTGCCGTTCAGGATCCTAAGAACCTTGATGAAGCTACAAGGGACCTGGAGACCATCACGGGTCAGAAGGCAAGCGTTAGAAAAGCCAAGAAATCCATCTCTAACTTCAAGCTGCGTGAAGGCGTGAAGATTGGCGTTATGGTAACTTTAAGACGTGAAAGGATGTATGAATTTTTGGACCGTCTTATTTCAATAGCTTTACCACGCGTTAGAGATTTCAGAGGTATCCCCGACAAGTCATTTGATGGCCGCGGGAACTATACTCTTGGTATTAAGGAACAGATCATATTTCCTGAAATTAACACCGATAAGGTTACAAAAATTTTAGGTATGGACATTACGTTTGTAACAAGCGCCAAGACAGACAATGAAGCATATGAACTTTTAACTGCTTTTGGTGTTCCATTTAGAAAAAAAGAAATTAAACAATCGTAAAAAGGAATTTTAGATGGCTAGAAAATCGTTGCTGGCTCGTGAAGCTAAAAGACAAAAAATGGTTGATAAGTACAAGAAAATCAGACAGGAATTGAAAGAAAGCGGAAATTATGATGCTTTACAGGCACTTCCAAAAAACGCAAACCCTATCAGGCTTCACAACAGGTGTTTGATGACCGGAAGAGCAAGAGGTGTTTATAGAAAGTTCGGAGTTTCCCGTTTGGTCTTTAGAGAAATGGCTCTTCGCGGCGAAATTCCTGGAATTAAAAAGTCAAGTTGGTAATATTTAGGAGAATATTAAATGCCAGTTACGGATCCTATTGCAGATTTTTTAACAAGAATTCGGAATGCTGTAAAAGCAAAAAAGAAATTTGTTGAAATACCTTCTTCAGCAATGAAGAGGAGTTTAACTGAAATTCTTAAAAATGAAAGCTTTATAACAGGTTACGAAGTAATTGAAGACAACAAGCAGAACTTTCTGAAGCTTCAGCTTAAATATATTCAGGGCTCTCCTTCAATCTCAGGATTAAAGAGAGTAAGCACACCAGGCTTAAGAATATATGCCGGAAAAGATAATCTGCCTAAAGTGTTAAATGGACTTGGTATTGCTGTCATATCTACTTCAAAAGGATTAATGACGGAAAAACAGGCTAAAAAGGAAGCAGTTGGCGGGGAAGTACTCTGCCATATTTGGTAATTTATTGTATGGAGTTTGACAGTGTCACGTATAGGTAAAAAGCCCGTATCATTAAAAGGAGTAACTGTTAACGTAACAGGTAATACTCTTAAAGTAAAAGGCCAGAAAGGTGAATTAGTTAAGACCTTTCATCCAAGCATGAAAATTGAAGCTAATACGGATGAGGTTTTAGTCACTAGACCTGATGACAGTAAGGAAAACAGAGCTTTACACGGATTAACTAGATCTCTGATACAGAATATGGTTACCGGAGTTCAGGAAGGATATACTAAAACTTTAGATATAGTTGGCGTTGGTTACAGGGCGGAATTAAAGGGGAAAAATCTCCTTATGAACCTCGGATATTCACATCCGATATATTTCATGCCGCCGGCCGAGATTACTCTTGAGGTAACATCACCAACACAGGTTAAAATCAGCGGAATAGATAAAGAATTAGTAGGTCTGGTCGCAGCTAAAATTAGGTCCTTCAAAAAACCAGAACCTTACAAAGGTAAGGGAATTAAGTACTCTGACGAAGTAATTGTAAGAAAAGCAGGCAAAACTGCCGGTAAGTAGAATTGGAGATTCTGAAAAATGAGTTCAAAAGAAAAAAATTCAAGATATCGTTCTAAAATTAAAATTAGAAAACATATTTCTGGTACTGCCGAAAGACCCAGAATGACAATCACAAGAAGCCTTACGCAGGTTTATGTGCAGTTGATTGATGATGTTACAGGGCGCACGCTCGTATCGGCATCAAGCAAGTCAAAAGACGCCTTAGAAGAGCTTAAGAGCGTTAAGGGTAAAGTTGGAATGAGCAAGGTCGTAGGAAAAATTGCTGCTAAGAAGGCTCTGGAAAACAATATTACATCTGTTGTCTTCGACCGTAACGGCTACCGTTATCACGGAAGAATAAAAGCTGTTGCAGATGGTGCAAGAGAAGGCGGCTTAAAATTTTAATGAAAGTTGCCGGGTCGTCTAATGGCAGGACAACGCCCTTTGGAGGCGTCTGTAGAGGTTCGAATCCTCTCCCGGCAGCCAGGAAACCAGAAATTAAATTGAGCAATGAGTAAACGGAGAATAAATTGAAGAACTTAAAAGTAAGTGAAATTGAAGGTCTCAAAGAAAAAGTTGTTTATATAAACCGAGTCGCCAAAGTAGTAAAAGGCGGTAGAAGGTTCAGCTTTAACGCTATTGTGGTTGTAGGTGACGGACAGGGACATGTAGGGGTTGGCCTCGGAAAAGCTAATGAAGTAACAGATGCTATCTCCAAAGGAATTGACGACGCAAAGAAAAACGTCTATAAGGTGTCTATCATTAAAGGCACTGTTCCTCATGAAATCCTGGGTAAGTATGGGGCCGGTAAGGTTTTATTGAAACCAGCTTCTCCGGGAACAGGTCTTATTGCTGGCGGCGGCGTTCGTGCTGTCCTGGAATCAGCAGGTGTTCAGGATATTCTTACTAAATCTCTGGGCTCCAGTAATCCTCACAACCTGGTTAAAGCGACACTGAACGGTCTGCTTGAGCTGACAGATGCCAGAACAATGGCTTCCAAGAGAGGAATAACAACACAAGAATTATTTAAATCTTAAGAGAGACGAGATTTGCAATGCCTAAAAAGTTAAAAATTACCCAAACCAAAAGTGTGATCGACAGAAATAAAAAGCAGAAACTGACAATTGAAGCCCTTGGATTAGGCAGACCTAATTATACAGTTGTCCATAACGATACTCCTCAGATAAGAGGCATGTTAAACAAGGTTTCTCATTTAATAAGCATTGAAGAAGTCGAAGTAAAAGATTAAGGAACATAAATGGATATTTTAAGTAATCTCACGTACGCAAAAGGTTCAAAAAAGAATACAAAAAGAATTGGACGCGGTCAAGGCAGCGGTCATGGCGGCACTTCAACAAAAGGTATGAACGGACAGATGTCACGTTCAGGTGCAAATAAAAAGGCATGGTTCGAAGGTGGCCAGATGCCTTTACAGAGAAGAATTCCAAAACGCGGCTTTACAAATATCTTTAAAATTCAATATATTGCCGTTAACGTTAGCAGGCTTCAGAAACTTGTGGACGATAAGAAAATTACAGACGGATTGGTCAATTCGGTTGTACTCTATAAATCAGGTTTAATCTCAAATGCAAATGCTCCTTTCAAACTCCTGGGAGACGGCGAATTAAAAGCTAAATTAAATGTTGAGACTTATGCCTGCAGTGAATCAGCCAGACAGAAGATTGAAGCTGCCGGTGGAACAATTAAAATTATAAAATAATGGCAAAAATACAAGAAACCTTCAGAAATATCTTTAAGATTCACGAGCTTAGGCAAAGGCTTTTATATACCTTTGCCTTACTTGTTATCGTGCGTATTGGCGCACACGTAACTTTACCCGGAATCGACGCAAAAGTTCTGGCAGATGCTATGTCAAACAGAACTTCTGACAATCTTTTCGGGTTATACGATCTGTTCGTGGGCGGTGCATTCCATAATGCTGCTATATTTGCTCTTGGAATTATGCCCTATATCTCATCCTCTATTATCATCCAGCTTATGGGTGCTGTAGTTCCTTATTTCCAGAAACTCCAGCAGGAAGGTGAGGACGGAAGAAAGAAAATCACACAGCTTACACGTTACGGAACTGTTTTAATCTCTGCCTTACAGGCATGGGGCGTAACAATTCACCTGCTGAATCTGAACAATAACGGTCTTCCTATTGTTCCTGATGCTGTAAGAGGAATCGGTTTTACAGTTTCCACTATTTTCTTCCTTGTTGCAGGCACCATGTTTATGATGTGGATGGGCGAGCAGATTACAGATAAGGGTATCGGAAACGGTATCTCTCTTATAATCTTTATCGGTATTATCGATCGTTTCCCGTATGCAATCCTGGATGAATACAGATTACTTGATTCAGGACAGAGAAATTTAATTATTGAGCTGGTTATTCTTACATTTATGGTTCTTGTTATTGCCGGTGTTGTGCTGGTAACACAGGGAACGCGAAGAATTCCGGTTCAGTATGCAAAGAGAGTTGTTGGAAGAAAGGTTTATGGCGGCGTGACACAGTACATCCCGCTTAAGGTTAACACTGCAGGTGTAATGCCTATAATATTTGCACAGTCAATCATGTTTATTCCGAATACTGTACTTTCTTTCTTCCCGAATAATGAATTTATGCAGAGCCTGGCACATTACTTTGAGTACCGTTCTGCTACTTACTCTGTAATTTACGCTCTGATGATTATTTTCTTTACCTATTTCTATACGGCTATCGCTTTTAATCCTAAGGACGTTGCCGATACAATGAAGAAACAGGGCGGGTTCATTCCTGGTATCAGACCCGGAAAACAGACATCAGACTTTATTGATAATATATTAACTAAGATTACTTTGCCCGGAAGCTTTTTCCTTGCAATAGTTGCTATATTGCCTGCTTTTATCTCAGGATTCGGAGTTTCCGGACAGTTTTCATCTTTCTTTGGCGGAACCAGCCTTCTGATTATCGTTGGTGTAGCTCTTGATACCTTACAGCAGATAGAATCACATCTGCTAATGAGACACTATGACGGTTTCATGAAGAGCGGTAAGATCAAGGGAAGAAGATGAGAGTTTATTGTGATTTATGTAAAAACTAAGAAGGAAATTGATTATATTCGTGAGAGCTGTAAAATTGTTGCTGAAACACTGCAGCTTCTCAAAAGGTATGTAAAACCCGGCATTACAACTTTGGAACTAGACCGTATTGCCGATGATTACATACAGAGCCAGGGGGGGAAATCAGCTTTTAAGGGGTATTCCCAGGCGGGCTCATTCAAGTTTCCTGGATGTATCTGTGCCTCGGTTGACGATGAAGTTGTTCACGGAATACCGGGCGGCAGAGTACTTAACGAAGGTGAAATCATCTCTCTGGATTGCGGTGTCGTAAAGAACAGATATTTTGGAGATGCGGCTTTGACCGTAGCCGTAGGAGAGATTTCTGCTGAGAAGCAGAGACTAATGGATATAACAGAAAAATCCTTATACGAAGGAATTGAACAGGCCGTAGAAGGCAACAGGATTCACGATATTTCTTTTGCCGTACAGAAATATGTTGAAGAAAACGGGTTCTCTATTGTAAGAGATCTGTGCGGGCATGGAGTAGGGAAGTATCTGCATGAAGATCCTTCAATTCCGAATTTCGGTAAAAGAGGAACAGGAGCCCTGCTCAAAAACGGAATGACAATTGCAATTGAACCAATGGTCAATTACGGAAAATACAGTGTTAGGATGGCTGATGATGGATGGACGATTCTGACTTATGACGCCTCACCATCGGCACATTTTGAGCACACAGTGGCTATTGACGGCGGTAAACCAGAAATTCTTACAGTTTGTTGAAAAAAATATGTCAAAACAGGGTCCTATAAAAGTAGACGGTATTGTTACTGAAACATTGCCAAACGCCCATTTCAGAGTTAAGCTTGATAACGGGCACGAAATACTGGCACATATTTCAGGAAAAATGAGAATGCACTTTATTAAAATTCTGGTTGGGGATAAGGTAGCTATAGAATTATCTCCGTACGACCTGAATAAAGGAAGAATAACTTACAGATATAAATAGCGGAGCTATAATGAAGGTTAGGGCATCAGTTAAAAAAATATGTGATAATTGTAAAATCATAAAACGTAAAGGCACCGTTAGGGTTATTTGCAAGAACCCGAAACACAAACAGCGCCAAGGTTAAAAAGAAAATTAGGAGGCTAGAGTTTGGCTCGTATTGCAGGTATCGATTTACCAAAGAATAAAAAAGCCTACATCGGCTTGACTTACATTTTCGGTGTAGGCCAGCATACTGCTTTATCCATCTTAGAAAAAGCAAAAGTAAATGCTGATAAGAAGATCGGTGATCTAACAGAAGAAGAAGTTGCTGAGATCAGATCAATTATGACCAACGACTATAAGGTTGAAGGTGCATTGAAAAGTGAAGTTCAGCAGAACATCAAACGCTTGATGGACATTGGATCTTACCGTGGTTTAAGACACCGCAGAGGTCTTCCTGTTAGAGGTCAGCGGACGCGCACGAATTCAAGAACCAGGAAAGGTAAGCGCAGAACAGTAGCAGGAAAGAAGAAAACCCCAGCTAAGAAATAATGTTTGAAAAAAAGGAGAAATAAGACTTGGCTAAAGTAGTTAAAAAGACTAAAAAAAGAGTTCATGTAGATGCGGTAGGTGTTGCCCACATTAAAGCTACATTCAATAATGTGATCGTTACTTTAACTGATATCTATGGCAATACTATTTCATGGTCTTCGGCGGGTAAAAACGGCTTTAAGGGATCCAGAAAAAATACGCCCTATGCAGCTCAGGTTTCCGCTGAAGCAGCAGCTAAAGAAGCATATGACTTAGGTTTAAGGAAGATTGACGTTTATGTAAAAGGTCCTGGTGCCGGTAGAGAAGCTGCTATTCGTGCCTTAAATACTGCGGGTATTGAAATTATTTCTATAAAAGACATTACCCCGATACCTCATAACGGGTGTCGTCCACCTAAGAAAAGAAGAGTTTAATTTATTGGAGAAACTTTAGATGGCAAGATATATTGGAGCTGCTTGTAAATTATGCAGAAGAGAAAAACAGAAATTGTTCTTAAAGGGAGCTAAATGTTTTTCCGAAAAATGCACCGTTGAGAAGAAGAATTATCCTCCGGGACAGCATGGTTTATCAAGAAGAGCTAAATTTTCAGAATACGGTGTTCAGCTTAGAGAAAAACAGAAGGTAAAAAGGATTTACGGCCTGCTTGAAACTCAGTTCAACAACTATTTTGAAAACGCTAACAAGCAAAAAGGCATTACCGGCGAAAACCTGGTGAAACTTATTGAAAGAAGATTCGATAACGTGGTCTACAGACTCGGATTTGCGCCTTCAAGAAAAGCTGCACGCCAGCTTATCAGGCACAGGCATTTTCTGATCAACGATCAGATCGTGGATATTCCTTCGTTGTTGCTTTCTCCCGGAGATGTAGTTAAATTACGTGAAAAGAGCAAAAAACTCGATATTATTCACGATTCACTTAAGAGGACAAAGGACAACGTTTATTCCTGGCTGTCTGTGGATAAAGCTGCCCTTACAGGCACTTTCCTCCAGGTTCCGGAAAGAGCTGAAGTTCCGTTGAATGCAAACGAACAGCTGATCGTTGAACTGTACTCTAAGTAAAATTAGATAAGTACGTAAAGTATAAATTATAAAAGAGGATTATAAATGAGTTTCCCTTATTTAAAAATGCCCGAATCTGTTGTGCTGGATGAATCTACATATACCAACACTTTTGGAAGATTTACAGTACAGCCTTTAGAAAGAGGTTTTGGCGTAACTCTCGGAAATTCTTTAAGAAGAGTATTGCTTTCTTCCTTAACGGGAGCAGCAATAACGGCAATAAAAATAGATGGTGTGTTGCATGAATTTTCTACCATACCTGGAGTTGTTGAAGACGTGACAGAGATCGTTCTCAACCTCAAGCAGGTAAGAATGAAAATTCTTAACAAGAAAACCAACAAATTGGAAATATCATTCCAGGGGCCATATAATTTTACGGCTGCCGATTTGCAGAAGAATTCCTCTGACATAGAGATCTTAAATCCCGATCTGCACATTGCTACACTTAACAAGGAAGCAAAGTTCGGAATGGAGATCCGTTTCGGTACAGGAAAGGGTTATATCCCTTCCAGCGAGCATTCAATTCCGGATCAGTCTATTGGCCTGATTCCTATTGATTCAATATTTACACCGATTAAAAATGTTAGGTATGATGTTGAGAATGTCAGAATCGGAGAGAAGAACGATTACGAAAAGCTGACTCTGGAAATCACAACTGATGGTTCCATAACTCCGGAAGATGCTCTTACAAATTCCGGTAAAATATTAAGAGATCATGTTCAACTGTTCATTAACTTCGATGTTGAGCAGGAAGAAGAAAAAGTTGTAAGTGAACAGGATGCTGAAAGAGAAAGGATCAGGAAGATATTAACTACTAGTGTTGACGACCTTGAACTGAGCGTCCGCTCTCATAACTGTCTGAAAGCCGCAAACATTAAGAACCTGGCTGAGCTCGTGCGCAGAGATGAAAACGAAATGCTGAAATTCAGAAATTTCGGAAGAAAATCTCTTGCTGAACTTATTGAAATAGTCGATAACTTCGGCCTGGAATTCGGAATGGATGTAGATAAATACCTAAATGATAAAAACGATAACAGTTAATTTTGCCGCTCAAAGGCGGATTTTCAACATTAAAAGGTTTAGTAATGAGACATAACAATAAAGGTAGAAAACTTGGTAGAACTGCCAGTCATCGAAATGCAACACTGAAATCTTTATCAACTGCTTTGTTTAAACATAAAAGAATTAAAACGACTGTTGCTAAAGCTAAAGAAACCAGAACATTTGCTGAATCTTTAATTACTAAGGCTAAACAGGATACACTGCACGCACGCAGACATATCGCCAGATTCATTAACGACGCTGATGTTGTTAAGGAACTCTTTGGTGAAATCGTTCCTAAGATTGCCGACAGACCGGGCGGATACACAAGAGTTGTAAAACTCGGAAGACGCCTTGGCGATGCTGCCGAAATGGCTATCCTCGAACTGGTCGACTTTAACGAAGTTGCCAACCAGAAGGCTTCTGCAAAGCAGGAACAGAAAACTGAGCGCAAAGAAGCTAAAAAAGCTGCCAAAGAGCAGGCTGAGGTTGAGGACGCTAAAGTAATTGAAGAATCGAAATAATAATTACTTTTGAACTATATAAAAGAGTAACCCTTAAAAAGGTTACTCTTTTTTTATTATGCTAAATAAAATAGAATTTATAACAGCGGCTTTTTCCATCCAGAAACTGCCATCGGCAAATCTTCCAGAGGTGATACTCTGCGGAAGGTCCAACGTTGGCAAATCCTCATTTATTAACTCACTCTTCAACAGGAAAAACCTCGCAAAGACCAGTTCTGTGCCAGGCAAGACACGCTCGCTTAATTATTACCAGGTAGGCAATTCTTTCTATATGGTCGACCTTCCGGGCTACGGCTACGCAAAGGTAAGCAAGGAGGAAAGAAATTACTGGCAGAAAATTATGGAAGGATACTTCTCTTTGGGAAGGAACATTCTTCTTGCCATTCACCTTATCGACAGCCGCCACACACCAACAGCTCTGGACAAGGCCCTAAACAGCTACCTTAAGGAAAACTCAATCCCTTATATAGTTCTTCTCAACAAGTCGGATAAACTCAATCAGTCTGAACTTGCAAAGGCAAAACGCGAGGCTCTAAAGACCTTCCCCGAACTCGTCCCGGGTGAAACCTTAATGTTTTATTCTGCCCTGAATAATACAGGGCACAGGGAAATAATGGAAAGACTTTCAGATTTGGAGAAAAAATAGATTTATTGTTGCTATTTTTAAAATCTAAATTTATATTTAGTCCGGTATATTATCATAAAATCATTATATAGAGACACTGTTACGATGGCACTAGATAAACTAAAGAAAAGAATACTAATTTTTTCAGTTATACCACTGCTGGCTCTTCTTTTATTCTTTGTTGATGATCCTTTATTCAAGGGGATCACAATACTGCTGATCGTAATTTATGTCGGTTTTATTATATTCCTGAGGGATTCCGTAAGAGGTGAAGAAACCTATCCGGCTCCCAATATTACAATTGAACCTCCCACCTATGCTCCCGATGACGGTGAAGCTATTACAATTATTTCCGGAACGAAAAACGTTGAAGTAATTACGGCTGAGACCTATGTGCCTGAACTTCACGCAGGGAAGAAGAACTTCTTTAAGCCGCCTGACCTGAAAGAAAATTTTGTTAAGATTGCAAATGAGGCTTTCCCGGCAAACCTGGGGCACGACGAACAGTTCTCTTTTCTGCTCGAAAAAATTCTTACAATTATAAAGGAAGCCTATCTGGCGCATACGGCTGTCTTCTTCTGGTACAATAAGAAGAAAGAAAAGCTTACACTGGAACGCTTCGTTTCAAGCTCAACCGACATTACACAGAGAAAGTTCGACCTGGAAGACGACATTTTAAGTAAAATTGTCCAGAAGGAAGAGCCTGAAATCCTGACGGAAATTACACCTACGGCTGAGGCGGACGTAATAAGATATTATTCATCTGTGCAGGGAATTAAAAGCTTTGTTGGTGTGCCTCTTTACTACGGCAAGAACCTGGCCGGAATTCTGGCCCTGGATTCAAAGGTGGGAGATGCCTTCGGAATCGAGACCGTTTACTCGCTCGGAAGATTCGTCCGCGTCATCTCCATTGTAATTGCGCTTTTTGACGAGAAGTACAGCGACTCGCTTGCTGAAAAGAAACTCAACGGGCTTCTCGGACTCCTCAACGAGGATAAATTCTTCAGCAACGAAGAAGAGCTTTTTAAGTCCCTGGAAGGATCATTAAAGAATCTTCTGCAGTGGGACGCTTTTACTTTTGTTTTCTTTAAGCCAATGGAACAGAAGTTCAAGTCAGTTAAGATTGTCAACAACACTTCTCTAAAATACATTGGTGAAAACCTTGAGGTTGAATTAAACGGAACGCTTGTAGGCAAGTCAATTGTTAACGGCATGCCGGTTAAAATAGATGATACCTCATCCTCAGGATTCATACGCTTCTCCAAAAGCGAAGATGTCTCATTCGACGGATCCTTTATGGCAATCCCTCTCGTCTACGACAACCAGAGCTATGGTGTGCTGTGTTTTGAAAGCCTGAAGAAAAACGCATACACCAATGCCGACGTACACTTCATGAGAAATACCGCCAGAATTATTGCTTTTATTGTTTACTCGTTCTCGGCACAGTCGGTCCTGAAGAAACTTCTTTCGGTTGATATTGAAACAAAAACTCTGAACAGAGATACATTTATAGAAAGGCTGAATGCAGACCTGCAGAAGTCACTGAGCCTGAACATCCCGGGCGCAATTGTTCTGGTATACATTGATGATTTCCTTGAGCAGGAATCGCTCTTTGAGGGCAATCCCTTCCCCAAGGTGCTCAAGTCCGTTGCACAGACGATCTCAGAGGAGACCAATGCAACAAACCTGCTCGGGAGGATCTCGGAAAGAGTTTTTGGAGTCTATTTCTTCAACACTACGACAAAAGATGTTTTTCTGTGGGCTGAAAAATTGAGGGTTAAAATTGCACGCAAGCCGATAGCCGTGGTTTCAAAGCAGACGACATTCACGGTTTCAATCGGTGTTGCAGCCACATTCAATAAAACCAGTGCCGAAGAAGTACTCCAGAATGCCGACCTGGCCTTAAAGAAGGCTTTGGAAAAGGGCGGCAATACGGTAAGAAACATTAACTAAGCTTTAAGGCTTTTATAACTAAACCGTTTATTATGAATAATTTCGTAATTATAGTTCTTGACGGGATCGGTGCAGGCGAATTGCCCGATGCCGGAAAGTATAACGATACGGGCAGTAATACTCTTGCAAATATGGCCAGGGCTGTTGGCGGTTTAAATCTGCCGAACCTTGAGGCCATGGGCCTCGGCAACATTACCGATATAAAGGGAGTAAGCAGGGTAGAAAAACCCATGGCTTCTTATGGAAAAATGAACGAGGTTTCAAACGGCAAGGATTCAACGACAGGACACTGGGAAATTGGCGGCATAAAGGTTGAATTCGACTTTCCTTACTACCCTGAAGGTTTTCCAGAAGAACTGATTCAAAGATTCCTTAAGGCAACGGGCTTAAAAGGGGTGCTCGGCAATAAACCGGCCTCCGGAACAGAGATCATTAAGGAGCTTGGCGACGAGCACGTAAAGACGGGATTCCCAATTGTTTATACCTCAGCAGATTCAGTATTCCAGATTGCAGCACATGAAAGTGTAATCCCGCTCGAGAGGCTTTATGAGATATGCAAAATAACGCGTAATGAGGTCCTGACAGGAAAAGATTCTGCCGGAAGGGTAATTGCCAGGCCCTTTATCGGTGAAAGCGGTAACTATACAAGGACGACAAACCGGAAGGATTACTCACTCGATCCTGAAAGTGACACCATTCTGGACGTCTTAAGTCATAGCGGCATTACTACGGTTGCAATCGGAAAGATAAACGATCTTTTTAATTACCGCGGCATTAAGGTTATTGAAAAAACAAAATCGAACCTGGAAGGGATCCGGAAGCTTCAGGAATATACACTGAAGGCCAAAGACAGCCTTATATTTGCCAACCTGGTAGATTTTGACGTTTACTACGGCCACAGGAACGATCCCGCGGGCTTCTTTAAGGCGCTCAGGGAATTTGACGGTGAACTGCCCGGAATACTTTCTAATCTTGATGAGTCGGACTGCCTCATAATTACATCTGATCACGGCAATGATCCCACGGATGTCAGTACCGACCACACAAGAGAGTATGTTCCTTTGCTCTTCTACAGGAAGGGGAAAGAGGGCATAAATTTAGGAATCAGAGAGACGTTTTCCGACGTGGCGCAGAGCGCGGCCAGTTTCTTCAGAGTCGATAATTCCCTTAAAGGGACAAGTTTTCTTTGAAAATTAAGCGGAAAAAGCACATCTCTGCTTGCTTTTTCATTTTCTAAAAGATAAATTAGCTTGAAAAAGGCTGCGGGGGTTACAGTTCCCCATTTTATCTTTACTTACTGTAAATGGTATATTGCTAAATAATTTGTCCGGAAAGTTCGAATATAAGGACAAAAATACTTCTGTAAATTCTGATTAGTGACAGGAAAAATCATAGCCCAAAAAAAATAAACTGAAACTTTTATCTGTAATCCAAATTAGCATGAGGTCAAATTGATTTTAGGCAGGGTAATCGGAACGGTCTGGTCAACAAGAAAAGACGAGAACCTCGTTGGTGCAAAATTTCTGATCGTAAGAGAACTGAATCTGGATTATACCGAGAAAAGTAACTTTGTGGTTGCTGTCGATAGTGTTGGTGCGGGTATAGGCGAGGTTGTACTGGCTGCAATGGGAAGTTCTGCACGCCAGACCACATTCACAAAAAACAAGCCTGTCGATGCAGTAATTATGGCAATAGTCGATAAGCTCGACATTTCCGTAAAAGAACACTCAGGGCAGGGCGAAAAAGAGAGCGCCTGAAGATGCTTCTTGGAAAAGTGATCGGCACAATATGGGCTACTAAAAAATATAGTACGCTTACCAGCTATAAGATGCAGTTTGTTCAGCCATTGAACGGAAAGCTGGAAAAAACAGGTGAGCCAATTATAGCTATCGATACAATAGGTGCAGGACCGGGTGAAATCATCTATTACATAACGGCCAGCGAGGCTGTTATTCCAATGGATGTGGACATGGCTCCTGTGGATGCATCTATTGTGGGAATAGTTGACTATATAAATTTAGATCACTAAGTAAGGAGAGTTAAAGTGAAGATTACAAAGCAATATACCAATCGGGAGAGCCAGTCTCTCGATAAATATTTGCAGGAAATTGGAAAAGTAGATCTATTAACTCCCGACGAAGAAATTGATCTTGCTGTCAGCATCAAGAACGAGGACCCCGTAGCTTTGGAAAGGCTTGTTAAGGCTAACCTCCGCTTTGTGGTCAGCGTTGCCAAACAGTATCAGAACCAGGGGCTGTCTTTAGGTGATTTGATCAATGAAGGAAATCTTGGGCTCATAAAAGCCGCAAAGCGCTTTGATGAAACCAGGGGCTTTAAGTTTATTTCCTATGCTGTCTGGTGGATCCGCCAGTCCATTCTACAGGCGCTGGCCGAACAGTCGAGAATCGTCAGGCTTCCTTTGAACAGGGTTGGTGCCTTAAACAAAATAGGCAAGGCTTACAGTAACCTCGAGCAGGAATTTGAAAGGGAACCGAGTGCAACAGAACTTGCACAGGAACTGAGCATGGACATAAGCGAGGTATCCGATACGCTTAAGATCTCGGGGCGCCATGTATCCATGGATGCACCATTCCTGCAGGGAGAGGAAAACCGACTGCTGGACGTAATACAGAACGACCAGCAGCCTTCACCTGACTTTAATCTGATGTCGGAATCTCTTAAAAATGAAATTGAACGGGCTCTTTCAACCCTTACAGACAGGGAAGCTGAGGTTATAAAACTATATTTTGGACTGAATAAGGAGCATTCTCTTACGCTCGAAGAAATAGGGGAAAAATTTAACCTTACGCGCGAAAGAGTGCGCCAGATTAAAGAAAAGGCCATCAGAAGACTCAGACATGCCTCCAGAAGTAAAAATTTACGTGCATATTTAGGTTGAATTGTTTACTTTTGGCTAATGATTATAGAAAAATTATTTAAAATATTGCTACTGGGGACCATACTTGCTTTTGTAGTAGGCTGTTCCCCTTCTTCTTACGCTCAGAGATATAAATCGGGAAAAAAGCATAAGTCTACCCTGACTACCAAAAAAAGCAAAAAGAAAAATTCTTCCAAGAAGAAGTCTTCCACGAAAACTTCTTCTAATAAGAAAAAGTCTCCAAGCACTCCGCGCTTTTCTCCTGAGAACCAGATGGCAGAAGACGATACGCTTGATAACTCTTTTGACAATGTTTCAGACGAGGAGGATGGTGAGGACCTTCCTACTGAAAAAGACGTCATCAGTGTTTCCCAGCTGGTGGAAAAGTATGTCTCGGGCAACCAGTACGCTGAACCGAGCGACTCGATTAACCTCAAAGAAAAGATTATTATGGAGATCATTAAGTACCTGGATACTCCATATAAGTTTGGCGGCGTTACAAGCAAGGGCATCGACTGCTCGGCTTTTACCAGAACCGTATACGGTAATACATTTTCCTATGAGCTTCCCCGCACGGCGCGCGAGCAGTTTCAGCAGGGAGAGCAAATTGACGACATGTCGCAGCTTAAGTTCGGCGACCTCATTTTCTTCAATACCCGCCGCAGGGTCCGACCGGGACACGTAGGCATCTACCTTGGCGATAACCTTTTTGCACATTCTTCAAGCCGTCAGGGCGTAATGGTCTCCTCACTTGGTACCGAATACTACAACAAAAGATTTATGGGCGGAAGGAGATTTGAAAACCTGACGACAGTTAAATAAACTGCTTCTTACCTAAAAGAAAGGATATTGTTTAAGAATAAGATGGCGCGATTTAAGATATACCTCGAGTACGACGGTACACGCTACAGCGGATGGCAGGTGCAGAAGCAGAGCCGTACAGTCCAGGGCACGCTTCTGGATGTTGCAGAGAAGATCTTCAAGGAAGAAAAAGTAGACATACAGGGCTCGGGCAGAACCGACAGCGGTGTGCATGCCTTGTGCCAGGTGGCACACCTTGAGGCTAGAACAATGCTTGCCCCTGAGATCATCAGGATGAAATTTAATGACAAGCTCCCGCACGACATTAATATACTGGAAGTGGAAAAAACACACCCGAAATTTCATGCCCGTCACGATGCTGAAAGCAGAAGCTACATCTACCAGATTTCTAAAAGAAGAACCGCCTTCGGCAAACCCTACGTGTGGTGGATTAAGGACAAACTGAACTTTAAGGCGATGGAAAATGCCTCAAAACTCTTTTTGGGCATGAAGGACTTCCGCTCATTTTCAGACGACGACAAGCTGGAAAAATCCACCAAGGTCCTGATAGAAAGTATACGGCTGAAAGAAGAGGGCGACCTTATTTTAATCCGCATCCAGGGGTCTCATTTCCTCTGGAAAATGGTAAGAAGGATGGTAGGCATTTTAGTTGAAGTAGGCCGCGGCAATATGTCGGAAAAAGACATCATGCACTTCCTTAAAAGCCATTCGCAGGAGCCTGCAAAATATACTGCTCCCCCGTCAGGACTTTTCCTTGAGCAGGTGATCTATAAAGGGGAGAGCTTCAGGGAAATGGTGTCCCCCTTAACAGGCTTCCTTCTTAAATTTTAAGCCGGTCTGCTTTCTTTATAGCTTTCACCTCCATTATTATATGAATTTTTAGCGTAATCTTTGTAAATTCATATATCAGCTTTGAGGGAAAATTATGGAGAATATGAACCGGATTTCCAGACTGACCGCACTAATTATTATTCTTTTCAGCCTAAGCTGTACCCTAACGGCACAGCTGAAAGATTCCCTCATTACCGAGGAGATTGCCCCAGGCGTTACTTATTCAAAAATCTACAGGGCGCAGGATACACTGTCAATCAACCTGCTTAAAGCCGATTTAAGGCAGGGGGATTATTACATAAGGGCGGCTAAGGCTCATGACAGGCTTTTGGGAAGGGAAAAAACCAGCCACATAGCCTCAAGATTCCAGGACAGCACGCATGAGATCCTGGCTGCCGTAAATGCCGACTTCTTCAACATGAAAACCGGTGAAGTGGAAAGCAACATGGTTATTGAAGGGCAGTTCTTAAAGGCTGTCCGTGTTACCGATTCCCCGTTTGATCCTTCACATAAAATCCATTCGCAGTTTGCATTTACATACGACAAGAAGCCCCTCATTGAGAAGTTCAGCTTTTCAGGCGAAGTTATTCTGCCGGGCGGAAGCAAAAGGAGCATCACGCGCATAAATTCCGCTGCCGACAGCAATTCTTTCACTCTCTATAACTTTTATGAGGGGGATGAAACGCCCGAGGCCAAAGTGAATATAAATGAAGCTGAAGTTGAACTGACACCGGTAGTAACACAATCGGATACTTTTTTGTGTGTTGCTTCCAGCAGCGTTCTTTTAGGAGGCAGGCATACCATTACAAAAGGTAAATCCATTCTTACGGCAACAGGAAGCCTTGCCCAGTTGCTTCAGAACGGCGTTAAGTATGGTGATACAATAAAAGTAATAGTAAGGCTTAATCCCTACTATAAAGGAATCCGCACAGTTACAGGCGGGTGGCCTCAGATCGTGCGCAATGGAATGAATCTGGCAGATGAGGCTGACAGCGTTGAGGGGACATTCCCTAAATTCTCCAGGGTTAAACATCCCAGAACCGGCATAGGCTTTTCAAGCGACAGCCTGACCATATATTTTATTACAGTAGACGGACGCCAGGAATCGAGCAGCGGCGCTACACTTAAAGAGTTCGCCGACCTAATGATTTCTGAAGGTATCTATAACGGGCTTAATCTAGACGGCGGCGGCTCGACCACAATGGTTATTGATGGTAATGTCGTTAACCGCCCTTCAGACAAGGAAGGGGAAAGGCCCGTTGGAAATTGTCTTCTGCTTATTAGAAACACAAAAACAGATAATGAGTAACTAAATCATTTTAATGACAAGAGGATATTCTGATGAAAAAAATATTTTTTGTTCTGTTCTTTTTCCTTTTTGGTACACTTGCAACGGCGCAGACAGCAAAGGTTAAAACGGGAGATGACCTGCTTTTTACCAAGTACTTTAATTTAATTAAGGGTAAAAAGATCGGCCTGGTTACAAACCATACAGGACTGCTTTCAGACGGACGTCATATTGCAGATGCTCTGCATGAAAACAAGGACGTAAAGCTTATTGCACTCTTTGGCCCCGAGCACGGCGTAAGAGGCGACACAACAGGGGCGGTTGAAAACGCGGTGGATAAAAAGACCGGCGTTCCTGCTTACTCACTCTACGGCAAGACCTACAAGCCTTCGCCCGAGATGCTAAAAGGGGTTGAGGTACTGATCTATGACATACAGGACGTCGGGGCCAGGTTCTATACCTATATCTCCACGCTCGGCCACATAATGGAAGCAGCAGCAGAGAACAACATACCGGTTATTGTGCTTGACCGCCCGAATCCTATAACAGGAGTGCATGTGGACGGCTTTTTAACAGACGATTCGCTTCATTCTTTTGTTGCCTTCGGCAGGATCCCGGTGCAGCATGGAATGACCGTTGGTGAACTGGCTGAGCTTTATAACGGCGAACATATGCTCTCCGGGGGCCGCAAGGCTAACCTGACGGTAGTTAAAATGGAAGGGTGGAAAAGAAACATGTGGTATGATGAGACGGGACTTAAGTGGGTTAAGACATCACCAAACCTGCCTGTACTTGAAACCGCGGAGGTATATCCCGGAACGTGCTTTTTTGAGGGCGTCAATATTTCAGAAGGCAGGGGAACAGACAGGCCCTTCCAGTATATAGGAGCTCCCTGGGCAGACGGGAATAAGGTGTCACAGCTGCTGAAAAATAAAAAGATAAAAGGGGCGGACTTTAAGGCCGTTGAGTTTACGCCGAAGCTTCTTCCCAATAACGCAAGGCCTCCAAAATTTAACGCTAAGGTGTGCAGGGGAGTTTACTTAAGCGTAAAGGACAGGAAGAGTTTTATGCCTGTTGAAGCAGGAGTATATCTTCTCTGGGCATTTAAGACGACAGGAGCCGACAGCCTTAAATGGAGAACAAAAGCAATTGACCAGCTTGCCGGAACCGCCCGCCTTAGAACGATGCTTGACGGGGGAAAGAGTCCCGAAGATATAATTAAATCGTGGCAGAAAGAGCTGGCGGATTTCAAAAAGATAAGATCAAAGTACCTGCTATACAAGTAAGAATAAAAAAAAGATGTCAGGGACCCAATATTCCTGACATCTTTTTTTCTGCCTGAGAAATAACAGGGCGCAATGCGGGAGCTCTTTTTATTACTCTTTCTTTAAGTACCTGTCAAACCAGCCTGTCATTTTGTTTAATGCATCCAGCCTTGTTTCTTTTCTTTCCCAGCCGTGGCCTTCTTTTGAATATTTTATGAACTCAACGGTCTTACCGTTTGCCCTTAAGGAATCATAAAACTCAACTGACTGCCTGAAGGGCACTACAAAATCCGAATCCCCGTGAACTATCATTAAAGGCGTCCTTATTGCCTTCGAATATGTTACCGGGCTTGAGATTCTGTAGAGGTCCTTGTGCTCCAGGCTGTCGCCAAGGCGGTCGCGGAAGAAGTTTCTTACTACCGGGTGAAGCCTTGGAACCCATATAGTCCTCCAGTCGGTAATGCCGAACCAGTCCACGGCTGCGGCAAAAACTTCAGGGTAGCGTCCAATTACAAGGTTTGTAAGATAGCCTCCATAGGAGCTGCCTGTAACGCCAATTCTGTTTTTACTTATCTCAGGCAGTGAGGCCAGGTAAAAGGCTGCATTGGCAACGTCGTCGCAATCCTCAATGCCAATTCTGTAGCGGTCGGATTCCTCGAATGTTTTTCCATAGCCCGCACTTCCTGTGTAGTTTATGTCAAAGACTGCGTAGCCGCGCGCTGCCAGGTACTGGCGCATGCCGCTCCAGGAGAGTCCGTCGTGCATCGAAGGGCCGCCGTGAAGAAGGACAATGGCAGGAAGCGTCTGAACTCCTCTGGCAGTATCCGGAATAAAAAGCATCCCTTCTATCTCACGGCTTCCGGAGCGGTATTTTACGATCCGTGGAAATATAAGGCCTTTGAGCCCCTCCGGCGCATTGTGCGTTATCTTCAGTGTCTTTCCTGAGGCCATATCAAAGATAAAGAGCTCTTCGGGGAAAACGGGTGTGGAATATAGAAATGTCACTTTTTTCTCGTCTGGTGAAAGGTTTATCCCCCTGATCATGCAGTCTTGGCCGTAAAGGAGTTTTGCTTTTCCTTTCGGTGTCTTCTGCCAGAGAGACCACTCCATTTTTTTATTCCTGTTTGAAACGAATATAAGGGAGCCGTTTTTTAGTACCCTGAAGTCCCTGTCGTCGCCCTCTCCGAAAGTTTCCTGACGGATATCTGTGCCGTCATATCTCATGCTCCAGATTTTTGTCCATCCTGTCTTTGCCGAGAGGAAATAAAGCCTCATTCCGTCAGGTGACCACTCCACGGGGCTACCATAGGGTGAAAATATCCAAACGATCCCTTCTTCGGTAAGGACTTTATGGTCATCAATATAGAGCTCATTTTGGCCGAACATCCCGGGTGAGATTTTAACGTGTGCCTGCTGGCCTTTTACTGAGACTCTGGACCATATGAAGCCATGTCCTCCGAAGGCAATATCGCTTCCGTCGGGCAATATGTCCCATCTTGAAGTGAGCTCCCCTGAGGCTTTTTTTGAAACTGAGCCGTCGCTTAAGTTAATAATGCAGACTTCCTTACTTCCGCACTGCACGCCGAGGCTTTTCCCGTCAGAAGAAACTCTTGGCTCACCTGAAAGACTGTCTTTAATAGGAAATTCCTTCTGAAGCCCTTTTTTGATGCTGTAGCTTAAAAGCCGGTTTGAGGAGGTAAAATAAAGCGTGTCGCCGTTTTTATCCCACACGGCCGCAGAAGTGGTTTTAATTGACTCAATCGTCTCAAACGGAAGAGGCCTTTGGGCGGGAACTTCCGCCTTAAGGCAGCAGAAAACTATAATGAGTGCAAGTAACTTCCGCAATCGGACCGGCTGCATAAGTGATGCTCCCTGTTTAGAGATATGAGGTTATAAAAAAAGGCGCCCTTCTTCAGGGCGCCTTTTTAATGACAGATATTAGTAATACAACCTGAAACCAAGCTGCATGGATCTGGGCATATATGTGCCTGACGGCGTTCCATAGTTCAAGAGGGGATTACCGCTTGCATCCTCTATTCTTCCGAAGTAACCGGAAGAATTAAACCAGTTGCCCACGTTGTAAGCTTCGAACATAATTCCCAGTCTGAAGGTCTCGGTAAAGTCAAAGTATTTTGAAAGCCTTACGTCCAGCATTTTATACCAGTTCCTGATTTTTGCGGGGTCCTTGATATCCCAGCGCTGACCGTTTATCCAGTCATCGGTAAAGCTGTTGTCGTTATTTATATCCTGTCCGATATACCTTGTAAAAGGTGTCGGGCTGGCGAGAGTAAATATGCCGCCGAACTGAATTCCAAGCGGGAAGTCATACGAGAAATTGAGGACGAAGCGGTGGCGTTCATCCAGGTTGCTCCTCTGCATGTAGTATAAGGATTTCAGCACGTAGCTGTTGGCATCGTTCTGAGAGTACGTCCAGGAGAGTGTATAAGCCAGCTGTGCAAATACTTCGCCTCTGCGGAAGGTAAAGGTCGACAGAATGCCGTAGTACTCAGCCTTGCCCATGCTTGAATAAAGATCCATATTCCCGAAATTATTGCTGATTGCCCTGGTTTTCAGGCTTGGTATATAGTAGTTTGCGTTATACGACTTATAGATACGGTCGTAATGCTTCCAGACGTAGTCGGCCGAGACGGCGAAGTTTTCACTGAGCTGATGGCTGAGGCCGACAGACCAGTTGAAAATCCTGGGAACGTCCATGTTTATGTCAACCAGGTAAAGGTCAGGCTTTGCCGAGCCTGTTCCGCTTAAGATCTGCTGCTTGAGTGCATTGACGTCAGTTGTCGTGGGGTTCTGTATTGTATAAATTTTCCAGTTGGAGTACAGCCACTCAAAGTATCCCAAGTAGCCGACGGTTCTGTCGTAGAAGAGGCCCGCACCGCCTCTTAAGAATGTCAGGTTATTGTCAAACAGATCGTAGTTAAAGCTGAAGCGGGGACTTATATTGTTCAGCGAGTTTTTGCGGTTGCCGCGGTTGAGATAATTTGACGGAACATGGTTTACAATGGCGGTGTCATTAACCCACGGCACTGTGTAATCGTTGTTAAGCATATTCACCTCACCATCCCAGCGTACGCCGTAGTTGATGGTCAGGCGTCCTGACAATTCCCACCTGTCCTGAATAAAGGCTCCCAGGGCCCAGCCGCTGGTCTTGCCCCTGGCATCATCAGTTGAATTTGGATTTGTAGTACCTATGCCTATTAAAGCCTGATAGGGAAGTCTGCTCGTGTCGGTTGTGAAGTTAAACTGTCCCTGGGCGTAGTACGGGAACCAGGGTGCCGCATGTATATTTTTAGCTTCAATACCAGCCTTAAAAACATGATCGCCTGTCATATAGGTAAACCTGTCAATAAGGCCGTAGTGGTCTTCCTTCAGCTGGATCGGGAAATCGCCTCGTCCAAGCTGGATGCTTGGATAAATATAGGCCGGTCCCGATGACATGGTTGGTTCATCATGCCTCCATGCCAGGTACTGCAGAGTAAGTTCATTCATCACCTTTGGGGTGAACATGTGTGTATGTCTTAAGGAAATGTCATTTACCTTGTACGTACCATGCAGTCCTGCCTGATAGGCCACGTTGCCGCCGAAGTAGAACTTGGCGTCTGTGTATCTCGTGTTCCAGTTCAGGTCGAGCACGTTATCCTGATCGAGATAGTGTGTTAAAGCAACTGAACCTATATGGTTTACTCTGGGCGACTTAAAGGATCCGGCATAGCCCGACCAGAGCCCAGGATTAAATTTAGGCTGGCCCGGAATGACGTCAAGGAAGTTGTTAATGTTCTGCAATTCGTAAGTTACGGCATAGAATGTCTGATCCCTGACGATGGGGCCTGAGATTGAAATTCCTGCCTGCTGGCGGTTATAGTCAGGCACTGTTTGCTGGAAAGGTCCGCGTGCAAGGAAAGAATTATTCTGGAATGTTCCGAAAGTTGTCAGCCTAAGGTCGTTTGAGCCCCTTTTGGTAATTGCCGAAATAATAAATGAGCCGCCTCTGGTATATTCGGCGTCATAAGCGTTAAGAACCACCTTGAACTCCTGTATAGCGTCCTGCGCCAGCGGGGAACCGGTCTGACCCAGGCCTACGATATTTCCGTTGTAAAGGCTTTTCCATTCAACTCCGTTAACATAAAGATTTAAGAAATTTTATGAAGATACTGCTCCGGCCGAAGGAAGTGTCTGCCCTCCGACAGGCGAGTATGATTTTACTCCCGGCGACAAGCCCGCAAGGTTAAGCACGTTACGCGACTCGGCAGGCAGCTGCATTATCTGTTCTGCTCTTACGGTAGTTGAAATGTCGGACTTTGACAGCTCAAACTTTGGAGCGTTCGAAACAACATCCACCTGAGCTAACTGAACTGAGGAGGGGACCATATTGAAGTCAACTACTGCATTTTGCCCCACAGTCAGCTGAATGTTTGAGGTTGTTTTGTGATATCCTATAAATGTAGCTGATAACTGATATCTTCCCGGCTGAATTCCAACTAAGTTATAAAGCCCTCTTTCGTTGGTCATTGTTCCTGTTGTACGGTTTGTTGCCGGGTTAAACAGGACAATTGTTACTCCAGGCAAAGGTGCCTTATTCTCATCATATACGTGCCCGGTTACCTGCGCAGTTGAAACCTGCGCCTGCAGACTTACGGATGCTGCCAGAATAATTACCAGTATAAATATTATCCGTTTCATTTTTCTCTCCATCTCATTTTGAAGTTTTACAGCATGTTAAACATATTTTGTACTTCCACTCAGGTACTAAAAAGATATTTTACATTTGTCAACAGATCAAGTTCAAAAGATCGGACAGTGCAGCTCCTTATAATTATGATATAATATTTTGCTCTCAAAAACAAAGCCGATATTCACTTCACCGGGCCCTGGAGCGGCACTGCCCCAAGGGGGATCAGGAAATGTGCAAAGTCAAGTTCCCCTGAATTTTTTGCAGGTAAATAAAAAGTT
>JAAXKN010000026.1:28681-65153 GCA_025612375.1 Ignavibacteria bacterium | reverse complement strand
GTTGACTATGACGAATTTATTCATATTATTAGATCTATCGAGAATTTCTGGTTATGGATCAGAGGCGGGAACATTTCCTTTAAGCGTTTGGTTTACTAATTTATTTACTAACATTTTATTATTTATTTTTGTAAATTTTAACGCAAAATTCATTATAATTAAGCAAAACCATATTCGCCATGAATGAATCTCAGATAACAATACTGCTTGTTGAAGATAACCTGGGTGATGTGCATTTAATAAATGAGCTGATCCACGATGCAGGAGTAATGGATATTAAGGTAGATCAGGCCTTCAGGCTTTCTACGGGTATTCAGCGTCTGTCAAAAGGCGGAGTTGACCTGGTGCTATTGGATCTGGGTCTGCCTGACAGCATGGGGCTGGATACATTGAAGAAAATTCTGCCTGAGGCAAAGGGAACTCCTGTTGTAGTGCTGACAGGGCTTGAGGACGAAGAAACAGGCATTAAAGCCGTTCAGGCGGGCGCTCAGGATTATCTGGTAAAGTATCAGCTGGATCCTGTGCTTTTTATGCGCTCAATACGCTTTGCGATTGAAAGAAAGCGCGTAAATGAAATTAAGATGTAGAAAGGGCGGTTATCCGCCTTTTTTTTTTGCCATACCCGCTTAAATCCCGCCGGAAAGGCATCTCCATAAATTTCTATTTTGGCAATTTCCCCTTTATTTTCTAAATTCAGGTATCCCGGGCAGGTTTCCTTAATTTATTATGAACTTTGTTCATAAAGAGGCTGTTAAGCTGATAGAAAAATTAAATTAAAAATCGTATATTTTAGGCTAATTTTTAGGATTGGATTTAACTTTGAACACAGATAAACCAAAGTCATTTTGCGGCATTTTCGGCGTTTTCGGAACAAGTGAAGCGGCTTTCCTGACATATTACGGTCTCCATTCACTCCAGCACCGCGGGCAGGAAGCCTCGGGAATTGTAACGGCAGAGGAAGTGAAGGATAAGGTAATTTTTAATATTCATAAAAATCTCGGGCTTGTTTCCGAGGTATTTCACAACCCTGATATTCTGAAACATAACCTGAAGGGTTTTGCTGCTATAGGACACAACCGTTATTCAACGACGGGAGCATCTGAATCCTTAAAGAATATTCAGCCTTTCGTTGTAAATTACCGTATGGGGCATCTTGCAGTTGCTCATAACGGAAACCTTACAAACGCGCACATTTTAAGAGAAGATCTGGTAAACGACGGGGCAATATTTCAGACTACGAGCGATACTGAAGTTATACTTCATCTTATTGCGCGCAGCAGGCTGAACGACCAGGTACAGCAGATACTTGAAGCCTTAAGGGCGATTGAAGGCGCCTACTGCCTTGTAATTTTAACTGAAGACAAACTTATTGCAGCACGTGACCCATACGGCTTCAGGCCGCTTGCACTGGGGCAGGTTAACGGTACATTCGTGGTTGCCTCAGAGACATGCGCTCTGGATATTAACAGCGCAAAGTATATACGGGATATTGAGCCGGGCGAACTCATTGTAATTGACCGCCATGCAACGGAAACAAAGCAGGTAGAGTCATATAGAATTTTTGATGAAAAGCCTGTTAAGAAACAGTGCATTTTTGAGTATATTTACTTCTCGCGTCCAGACAGTAAAATCTTCGGCCACAGCGTCGACAAGATAAGGCGCAAGCTGGGGAAAGTTCTGGCTAAGAAGCATCCTGTAGTAGACAAAGATGGCGAAAAGGTTATTGTTATCAGTGTGCCCGACAGTTCCAACACGGCGGCATTAGGATACACAAGCCAGCTGGAAAAAGACGGCATAAGGGCCAAGTTTGAAATTGGCCTTATAAGAAGCCATTACGTGGGCAGGACGTTCATACAGCCCGGGCAGTCGAACAGGGAAATGGGCGTAAGATTTAAGTTTAACATTGTAAAGGGGGTTCTGGAGAACCGGACAGTTGTTCTTATTGATGATTCGATTGTAAGGGGGACCACTTCCAGGCAGCTTATAAGCCTGATTAAGGAAGCGAACCCGAAGGCAATCCATGTAAGGATCTCTTCGCCTCCGATTGTATATCCGTGTTATTATGGAATGGACTTTCCTTCAAGGGAAGAGTTGATTGCAAATAAGTTTGATGGTGATGTTGAAAGGATAAGAGAGTATCTGGATGTAGACAGCCTGGAGTATCTGACTAACGAGGAGCTTCTGGAAGCTATGGTGGATCAGGATCAGTCCCATTTCTGTACGGCATGTTTTTCAGGTATTTACCCCACAAAGGTAAATGAGTCCTTTAATAAAAACGTTTACGAAGACTAACACCATTTCTTAACACCGGAATTTTATGATTAAAATCAGGGATTTCTATACCCGCTCAAACCTGTTAAGCCTGACCAGGCTTCTTTTGAGCGTGCCGGTATTCTTTCTGCTCTCCAGGATGGAAAACTCTGTCAGCTACAGGATTGAGATTATAGCCATTCTTGTATTTGCAGCTTCAACCGATTTCCTGGATGGTTACCTGGCCCGCAAGTATAATGAGATTTCAGAAGCAGGAAAGATCATTGACCCTCTGGCCGATAAGGTGCTGGTGGGGGTAGTTGCTATCCAGCTCTTCCTTCTGGGTCATATTCCTCCCTTATTCTTTTTTTCCGTTATAGGGCGTGATTTAATAATATTCCTGGGAGGGATTTACGTTACCAATAAAATAGGCAAGGTACTGCCTTCAAACCTTTTAGGGAAGATAACCGTTACATTTATTGCTGCTTATCTTTTGTCAATTATATTCGGACTAAAGGATAGCCTTGTCTACGATTTACTTTATTATACCAGCCTGATTCTGGTCTATGGTTCACTAGTAGCCTACATAATCAGGGCAAAAGAATCTTTAACGTGGAATAAAAATGAATCTGTTCAAGAACATCAACTTTGACAAACTGAAAGACGGCCTGTCCAAGACAAGGGACAAGATCGTTACGAAAATAAATGAGACCATTACCGGCAAGGCAAAGCTGGATGATGAGCTGTTAGACGAAATTGAAGAAATCTTGATTACGAGTGATATCGGATATGATGTCGCCATAAAAATCATTGAAAACACCAGGGTAAGGCTTAAGGTAGAAAAAGACCGCAGCAAGCTTAACGTAATTGACGCAATTAAGGAAGAGCTTGAGAAGCTTTTGAACTCATACGACACAAATTCAGAGTTCAACCGCATGGATAAGTTTAAGCCGTATGTTATTCTGGTAATTGGTGTTAACGGTGCGGGTAAAACGACCACTATAGGAAAGCTTGCGCATAATTACAGGAAAGCCGGCCTGAACGTTATAATAGGGTCAGCCGACACGTTCAGGGCTGCGGCCAATGAGCAGCTGGAGATATGGGCAAAGCGGGCCGGGGTTGAAATTATACAGAGCACCACGGGAAGCGACCCCTCGGCTGTAGCTTTTGACACGATGAATATTGCGAAAAGAAAGAATGCCGACGTTGTGCTGATTGATACGGCAGGGCGCCTCCACACGAAATCGAACCTGATGGAAGAGCTGAAGAAGATAAAGAAGGTTATGAGCAAAGTTGTGGATTACGCTCCAAATGAGACCTTCCTGGTGCTTGACGGCAATACAGGGCAGAACGCGCTCATTCAGGCCGAGAAATTCCGTGAAGTTACGGATATTACGGGGCTTATCATAACGAAGCTTGACGGGACGGCAAAAGGCGGCGTGGTATTCCAGATCTGCAGCCAGCAGAAGGTGCCGGTTAAATATATAGGGGTTGGAGAGGGGATTGACGACCTTCAGACTTTTGATGCCGGGAGCTTCGTCTCAGCGCTCTTCTCAACCGAGCAGGCAGCCGGTTAGGCCAATTTTCAAACGCGCCATTGGGTGCTAAAAGTTTTGAAAGAGAAAACACTTTTTATAATTAACCCTGAAGCGGGTAAAGGAAGAGGCAGGAAGATCCTGCCTCAACTCTCACGCATTCTTGCCAGTCATTCAAACCATACAGAAATAGTACAAACCGAAAGAGCACATCACGCCACAGAGCTCGTAAAGCTTTACAGGAAGGATTTTAAGACGATCTGCGCTGCCGGAGGCGACGGGACACTAAATGAAATTATTAACGGGCTTGACGGCTCCGTTGAGAACATTATTGGGGTTATTCCGATAGGCTCAGGAAATGATTTTGCCAGGACGGCGGGTATAAGCAAGGACCCGGAAGAGGCTTTAAGGGTAATACTGGAAAGCCGTGTTGTGCGGGAAGTGGATACGGGATACCTGAAGTATAAAGAAAATAAGATGGTGAATCTTATTTATAGAAGGTTCCTCAACAGCGCCGGGATCGGCTTTGATGCAATTGTTTCAGACCAGATTAAAAAGAACAAGTATTTTAAGGGGTTACCCCTTTACATTTCAGCCGTTATTCAGGCCTTATTTATGTACCAGGTAATGGACGCGGAGGCTGAGTTTGACGACGGTTATAAGGCAGCCGGCAGGAAGCTTTTAATTGCGGTCAGTAACGGGAAGACCTATGGCGGAGGCCTTAAAGTGAATCCTGAGGCAGAGGTGGACGACGGGTATCTGGATGCCTGTTTGATAGGAAGCCTGCCGGTGTGGCAGATTATACGCGACTTTCAGAAGCTGATACGGGGAAAGCACGGGGACATACCGGGTATTGAGATAAGGAAGTTCAAAAGCGTGCGTATAAAGACGGCTCTGCCGGTTTATATTCACGCCGATGGTGAAGTCATCTCGCGCACAGTTACAGAAGTTGAAGCAGGCCTAAATCCCACCAGACAGAAGTTCATATTTGCAAAGTAGTACCAGGTAGTTATACTATTAAGCTGTTGAAAGTGTCCAAAATTTTTATAATGGTAATATAGGGTGAATAATAAGCTTGTAGGATGGTATAGTATAATACCCGATTTCGTAACAGAGAATCATCATGTGGGCAATGAAATTTAATCAGTGTCGGGAATGTCATTCTACTGACTTTCCCCATAAGGCTCTTGGTTTATGTGTGCGCTGCTATGCAAAACGGACAGAAAAAAGGCACAAATTCAGAAAATCTCAAGTCCGTGGAAGCATTAAAGATGTGTTGACATTTGATTATTTGAACCAATTATATGTAATTGAACAAAAGTCTATGGCAGATATTGCTATGATCGTGGGTGGAAGCAGGCAATATGTTAATAAACGCATTAAGGAATTGGGTATACAATTTAGAGAAAAAAGTGCCGCTAGACAACTGGCATTATTGAGAAAGAAAATTATCGCATCAAAAACAGGTCTTGTGTTGCAGCATGTTGTTTATGATACTTCATTTTTTAAATCTTGGACGGCAAATATGGCATATGTACTGGGAGTAGTATTTACAGATGGCAATATTTCGGAGGCGAAGTTTAATTGTGAAGGCTTTAAAACAACGTGCAATACTTCCAGATTAAGTATTTCTCAGAAAGAGCCGGAGTTGTTGGAAAAGATCAGGTCCATTATGGGCACTAACGCCAGAATAAGTGCCAGGAAAAATAATGGAATAATAGATTCACTCTATATACTTACACTTAATAATGACGAAATGTACCATGATCTACTTTGTTTAGGTGTTACACCAAATAAAAGTCTAACGATTCAATATCCGCAAGTTCCGGAGGAATTCGAATGGCACTTCATCCGGGGCCTATGGGATGGTGATGGTTCCATTTACAAAGATAATGGTTATGGCAGGGCAAAATTTGTTTCCGGCTCAAAAGAATTTATTTACCAATTACGTCATAGACTTTTGTCTTATGATCTGCAAGTGACCAAAGTTTATCCTAATCACAGATCTTATGAGTTAAGAATTACTAAAAAAGAATCTCTTTATAAAATGCGCGATCTAATTTATAGAGATACAACAGAGAATAATAGACTGGATCGTAAGTATATTAGGTTTATGTCCTTTTAAACTCAAAAGGGTATTTTGCAAAAAATTAGTTTACATCCAAGTTTACGTAATATACATTATACGACTTTTTGATTTTTGATTTGAGGGGAGTGGCTTATGTCATTTTCTTCGTATTTAGCCCAAATTATCATTTTCTCTCAAAATCCCCATTTTAACACTTAACAAAAAAAATGTTAACTTTATTAACAAATCCTGTTAAGTGTTAAGCCACCTCCAGCGATCGATTGGTGTCAGGAAATGGTTCCTGACACCGATGGTGTTCTTAATATTTAAAGAAGCCTTCGCCTGTTTTGCGGCCGAGTTTGTTGGCGGCTACCATCTTTTTAAGCAATGGACATGGGCGGTATTTGCTGTCGTTAAAGCCGTCATAAAGAACGTTCATTATGGCCAGGCATACGTCGAGGCCGATGAAATCTGCCAGTGTCAAAGGCCCCATGGGATGATTCATCCCCAGCTTCATAACGGTGTCTATGTCTTCTTTTGAGGCTACGCCCTCATATAAGGCAAATATGGCCTCATTTATCATTGGCATTAAGACCCTGTTGGATATAAATCCGGGATAATCGAACACTTCGACCGGCACCTTGCCCAGTTTAAGCGCAAGATCCTTTACGGCCTGGAATGTCTCGTCTGTCGTAGAGTAACCGCGTATAATCTCTACGAGCTGCATCATCGGGACCGGGTTCATAAAGTGCATGCCTATAAATTTCTCCGGACGGTGCCCGTTTGAAAGCTCTGTTATAGATATTGACGAAGTATTTGAGGCAAAGATACATTCAGGCTTCATAATACTGCTTAACTTATTAAAAACAGATAACTTAGCTTCCTTATTCTCATAAACAGCTTCAATAACGAGGTCTGAGTCCACAGGAGTGTTTTCAACGTCGACTACAGGCTTAATGCGGCCCAAGGCAGCTTCTTTTTCTTCGCCTGTTATGGATCCTTTCGTTACCTGGCGGTCCATATTGCGTGAAATGGTGTCCATTCCTTTCTTTACAAATTCATCTTTAACGTCAATTAAAGAGACGTCAAATCCTTTTAATGCAAAGACGTGGGCTATTCCGTTACCCATTGTTCCGGATCCGACTACAGAAACTTTCTCAATTGCCATAAATTAACCCTCTTTAAGAATGTTTGCAGAAAATATAATTTATTTCTTATTAAGATAAATTGCAGGAAAAAATGTGAATGGGAAAGCAAAAAAATACTGGAAAAGCGGCAAAATACAGAACTATTAACCTCAGTAAGCTATGCCTGTTCCTGGTTTTTATTGTGGTTGCCGTTTTGCGATTCGCTTTCAAAAGAAAGGCAGCATTTCAGTTTGCCGCAGGGGCCGCTAAGTTTAGAGAAATTGGAAGCCAGGTTCTGCTCTGAAGCCAGCTGTGTGGTAATTTTCTTAAAATTGCATAGGAAAGAGCTGCAGCAGAATTCCCTGCCGCACGTGCCGATTCCGCCGACTCTTTTAGCCTCATCCCTGACGCCGATCTGCCTGAGCTCGATACGGGTCTTGAAATTGGCTGCCAGGTCCTTTGCCAGCTCGCGGAAATCGACCCTGCCGTCGGCAGTATAAAAGAAGTAAAGCTTATTTCTGTCGAACTGGTAGTGCACGTCTATGAGTTTCATGCTGAGGTTATATTTCTGGACTTTAACCTTAAAGACATCCATAGCCCTCAGCTCTTCGGCGCTGTTTTTTTCGAGCGTAGTGCAGTCATTTGCGTCAACTTTTCTTATAATGCACGGAAGGAGTTCGCCGTAGAGGCCTGATTTCTGTCTTTTTACCCTCACGAATTCTCCGGCTTCTTTTACAGTAGCAATTTCAACTGTATCTTCGCAGGATACAATTATGCGGTCGTCGGGCAGGAGTTCTTCGGTTATTGAATCTGGGACCAGGCAGTAAAAAGTGCCAAGGAGTCCATTGCAGTGTGCTTCAACGATATTGCGGTCATCCATGGGAACAAATGCCGAGACTTCGGCTCCGCAGGCCATGCAGCCGCTCATATTGACGTGGTGTTCAAGCTGCTGAACAAGGATATTATTATACAACAAATGGCCGCCGCAGGCGGAATCGCAGTTGTGTGTTACCTTATTTTCGTTTTCATTTTCACTTGAGCTCATACTATGCACTTCCTATACCTGAATATCTTATTGAAGCCAGTTCAAATATAATATTAAGCGCTATAACATTCAAGTTCAGATTATTGTCTATTGAGTGCGCCAGGTCACTGAGTCTGAAAACGACCTCATCTATAGCCGCCCGGGAGAATCTCATGTTAAACTTCTCCAGTGTATCGCTGTGGCCGTTAAAGAGGTATTCCTTAAGTCCGAGCTTGCTCTTCCCGGCGTCATTAAGCCAGGTAATGATCATTTCGATGAGCAGAGTCATCTGCGAAGCCGAGTTTGTGCCTGTAAAGGACGAGATATCTTTTAATGCCGTTTTATACTTTAAGGCCAGTGAATTTCTCAGTATATTTATCGTTTTATCTATAAGGAAATCAAAGTCCTGGTCGATCAGTGTATTTGCGTGAGTAAGGGATCCGTTTGAAAAAACAGATATCCTGTCTGAAAGTGATTTTTCAACTCCGAAGTATTCCTGGAGAATCTGTGACAAGTCTTCCCTTTTGAGGGGGTCGAAATTGACTGTCCAGCACCTGGACAGGATTGTAGGAAGGAGTTCATTCTTAAATGGTGTAATAAGGATAAAGATCATTCCTTCCGGGGGTTCCTCGAGGCTTTTCAGAAGAGCGTTCTGGGCCTCATCGTTCATCAGGTGGGCATCTGAAATAATGACCGCCCTGTACTTAGCCTCTTCGTATGTGAGCGACTGGAATTTTTTAATTTCGCGGATGCTGCTGATTTTAATTGTATTTGCGCCGGGCAGGCTGATTTTATAGTAAGGATTTTTAACCTTCTTTTCCAGCTCTTCCTTAAGCTGTTCGAGCGCTTCGGCACTCAGTTTTTCAGTCGGCGTATTATCCCCTGTTTCGTTTTTCCCGCGGGGCAAAGGCATTACGAACTTGACGAAAGGTTCAGAGAGGTTTCTGACCTTAATGGCATGGTTAGACGAGCCGTTCTCCCCGGGTAAAGAGTTAAGGAGTTCGAGGAATTTAACTGCCATAAAGTGTTTGCCAACGCCTTCGGGGCCTGAAAAAAGGAAAGCATGGGGAATTTTATCAGAAGAGCAGATTTTGTACAAAAGATCGCCCGCGGCGTTCTGCCCTTTTACGCTATGTAAGATAGATGTAGTCATATATGGATTCTTAATCGAAAAAGGCGCCTACAAGAGGCGCCTGTGATCTTACATCATATCGTCATCGTCGTTATAGAAGAAATCTTCGTCGCTTGGATAATCGGGCCAGATATCCTCAATAGTCTCGTAAGGCTCTTCCGAGTCCTCCAGTTCCTGGAGGTTCTCAATTACTTCCAAGGGAGCGCCGATTCGTTCGGCATAATCTATTAATTCTTCTTTTGTAGCTGGCCATGGGGCATCATCTAAATAAGAAGCTAATTCCACTGTCCAAATCATATACCTTACTCCGGAAAAAATTTTGTTTTTTTTAATTTAATTAAATAAGTTCAAATCATCAAAGAAAAAGTCCTCCGGGTTAAGAGCCAGTCCGTTATGGTGCACCTCGTAGTGAAGGTGGGGTCCTGTAGACAACCCGGTATTACCGCTTCTGGCTATCATAGTCCCTCTGTTAACTTTCTGTCCCATGGTAACCGAGGCTTCAGAAAGATGACCCATAATTGTTCTATAGCCAAAACCGTGATCTATTTCAATGCATAATCCGAAGCCGCCTTTTGTACCAACGAATGCAATAGTTCCGCTTCCCGGTGCATAGACAGGGGTGCCGACATCAACGACGATGTCAATTCCCTCGTGCATTCTCATTACGCCGAGTATAGGGTGTTTACGCATTCCGAAGCCATGAGCAGTAACGACGCCGTCAGCGGGTTTAACTGCCGGAATGGCCTCAAAGAGTTTCTCATTACTTTTAAGTTTATTTGAAATTTCCATATAATTGGATTTTTCGTAAGCGATTTTCGTCTGGATTTTGTCTACAAATTCAGACAAGTTATCCAGGTCGACGCCTGAATGTTTCTTGGAAAACAGCTTTTCGAAAATGCCGCCGCCTGTTCCGAGGGCTTTTTCCTCATCGGATGATGGCGGCAGATCTGCAGCAACTCTAAGTTCGCTATTAGCCTTAGAAAGGCTATCGACCGAGGTATTAAGTTTCTTATATAAAGATGCCATCTCGGAGAGTTTCCGGGAAAGATCTTTATTTTCGGACTTAAGGTCCGACATTTCACTGTCGGAGTTAACGAATGAGTTGATTAAAAGGAATCCCCCAAAAAGCAAGAAAGAAACGACGAGCACAAGTAATATGAACAAAGACAAGAATTTTTTATAAAAATTGCTTATCTCAATTAACTTCAGCTTCGTTTTCGAGAAATAGTAAAACTTGTTCATAGATGAGTGCGAAGTTATCAAAATAACTCCTTTATGTCAAGAAAAATATGCTACAGACAGGGCATCCCTTCGTGACTTCATGAAAGGTACCCGTCTATAGTTGCAATTTTTCAAATTGAAGCGTGCGGCACGGAGGGGCTACATATGCAATTATTCGAAATCGTGCTCGAAGTAGTCCACGAAGCGCTTGTCGTCGACGTTGATGCGGTTTAAGCGGTCCTCGAGCCTTCTCTGCAGGACTTTTGCCGAATCGTAGCCGTAGTGTTTCAGGAGGTAGTTCAGGCTTATAACTTCTGAAATTACCGTAATGTTCTTTCCGGGCAGAATAGGAAGTTTTATGTAGGGTATCTCTATATCCAGGAGGCTGAAAACCTCTTCATCAAGACCCGTGCGCGTATAATGAGACTTCTCGTCCCATACTTCCAGTTCAACAATTATTTCGAGTCTTTTCTGGAAGCGGATTGCCCGGACGCCGAACATGCTTTTGACGTCAATAATGCCTATTCCGCGTACTTCCATGAAGTGTTTTACAAGCTCGGTGCCTGAGCCCATGAGGATGTTTTCACCCTTCTTTGTGACTATAATAACGTCGTCGGCAACGAGGCGGTGGCCTCTTTCAACCAGGTCGAGTGCAACTTCGCTTTTTCCGATGCCTGACTTACCGACGAAGAGTATACCGACGCCGTAGACGTCAACAAATGATCCGTGTATGGAAAGTCTGGGTGCAAACTGGTCGTCCAGGAAGTCGCCTACAAGGTAGACCAGTTTTGTGGTGGTAAAAGTTGACCCGAACATAGGGATATGGAACTCGTTTGCCAGTTCAGTCATTTCAGGAAACGGCTGGTTGCCGTCTGTTAAGATAATGCAGGGAATCTCGAACTGGAATATTCTTCTCAATGTAATAACTCTTTCTTCTATGGTAAGCTGGTTCAGATACTTCATTTCCGTATTGCCGAAGATCTGAATGCGTGTATATGAGAAAAGCTCCACGAACCCGGCCAGTGCAAGGCCGGGTCTGTGAAGGTTCTGATCGTAAATATTTCTGTTAAAGCCCGTTTCATCAGTAAACAAAGTGAGCTTAAAGCGGTCTTTAACATTCTTATAAAAGAAATCAACCGTTATACTTTCTTTTTTGATTATTTTCTTATCGTCCAGTTTCATCCTTTTTTACTCTTCTTCTTCTTCCTCTTCCGGGGAGACAACAGGGGGTTCTTCGGAAACAGCAGCCCTTTCTACTCTATCGCTCCTTTTTCCGTCGACAACCTTGGTTTTTATTTTGCTAAGCTGTTTTTCTATTTTTGTAACCGCAGCAGAAACAGACTTCTTAAAGTCGTCTGAATTTTCCTTTGCAGTTAGTACCTTGCCAGGAATTGGCAAGATGATTTCGGCAATCTTAGTGCTATCCTTTAAGTTCTCAAAGCTCAAAATAACTTCAATGTCGTTAATGCCGTCATTAAGCCTATCTAAAGCGCCAACCTCTGCATAGATATAATCTTTCAGAGAGTCTTTAGCCTTAAACTTCCTTGAAGTGATTTGAATGTTCATATGATGCTCCTTTTTAAGATTTAGGATGAGCTTGTTTATATATGTTCTTCAACCGCTCAATGGAGACGTGCGTGTAGATTTGAGTGGTTGATAGACTTTCGTGACCCAATATTTCCTTGACGGCAAGCAGATCTGCTCCGTTATCAAGCATATGGGTTGCCGCCGTATGCCTTAAGACATGGGGGCTTTTTTTCTTAAGCTCCGTTTCCTCACTCAGATATTTGTTAACTATCCTATAAACGTAACGCGGATAAATCCTTTTGCTCCTTGAAGTTACGAATATTGGATAATTATACTCTAAAGCACCCCGTGAATCAAGATACTTCTTTACGACTTGAAGGGATTCCTTTCCAATGGGGACAATCCTTGTTTTAGATCCCTTGCCTAAAACCCTGACCGAGCCCTTCTCGAAATCTATATCACCCAGGTTAAGGCTGCAGAGTTCACTGACACGAAGAGCGCAGCTGTAGAGAACTTCCATAACGGCGTTATGAAGAAGCCTGTCTTCCCTGCCGAGCTTTTCGGATATTTCATCCATAACGGCCATGGGAACGACTTCCGGAAGTTTTCTTTTTACCTGCGGGTTGGATATCCTTTTCAAGGGGTTTGAGGGGACAAGATTATTCCTCAGGGCGTAGTTGAAGAGGCTTCTTACTGCCGAGAGTTTTCTTGAGACTGTGCTTTTTTCGTATTCGTTATTGACATTGATGCTGATAACAAAACGTCTTACCAGTTTTTCATTTACCTGAAGCACATCGGTAACATGAAGAGAATGGCAGAATTCACAAAACTGCTCAAGATCCTGAGTGTAGGATTTAACCGTATTTCCGGAAAACCTGCGGAGTTTCTGCAGGTTTTCCAGGAAGTCATCTATAACCCTTTTTATTTCCATAAATTAAGAATTTCAGTGGAAAAACTAATTTGAACTAAATACTTAATCCGATGTCTCTTTTAACTCTTCCACTATTTCCTCGCTGCAGACCGGGCAGCGCAAGTACTCGCCTTTTTTCTGGCTGTACCTTTTTTCCATATAAAGAGAGTCGCCGTTCGGGCAGCTTACGGGAACAGGTTTATACCAGGCGACAAAGTCACAGTCGGGATAGCGGCTGCACCCGTAGAATACCTTGCCTTTTCTGGACTGTCTTTCGATAATATCGCCTTCCTTGCATTTGGGGCATTTAACGCCTGTAACGAGGGGTTTGATATAGTCGCAGTCGGGATAGCGTTCGCACCCAATGAAGCGTCCGAATTTCCCGTTTCTGTAGACGGTGTTAGCGCCGCATTTTTCGCATTTTTCGCCTGTATATTCGGGTTCCTTCGGTTCACCCGGGTGCAGGTCCTTTAAGGACTTGATGTTTTTGCAATCAGGATAATTGCTGCAGGCCAGGAATTTACCGAAGCGACCCATTTTAATTACCATTTCACTGCCGCAAAGGTCGCAGTAGATCTTCTCCACATTATCTTCAACCTTTTTGAGGGCGTCTGAAAACGGGTGATAAAAATCGTTAAGCACGTTAAGGTATCCGATTTCGCCCTGGGCTATAAGGTCTAGTTCATCTTCCATACGGGCCGTAAAGTTCACGTTAAGGACTTCGGGGAAGCTCTGGACAAGAATGTCATTAACTTTTTTCCCGAGTTCCGTTGGCCTCAGGCGTTTTTCCTCGGTATAGACGTACTTTCTGTCCTGAATAGTTCCAACGATCATTGCATAAGTTGAAGGCCTTCCGATACCGCGGCTTTCGAGCTCTTTAATCAGTGTGCTTTCGCTATAGCGTGCAGGGGGCTTAGTAAAGTGCTGTGTCTTATGCAGGTTTTCAAGTCCCACCTTCTGCCCTGCCTCAAGACCCAATGGGATAAGGTCGTTTTCACCCTCATCTTTACCGTTTGTTTCTTCCGACTGTTCCTCGTATACCTGAAGGAATCCGTCGAAGCGTATAGCGGTGCCGGAGGCCTTAAAGAGGAATTCATCTGCGCGGACCTCAATTACGGTAGTTTCTGTAATTGCAGGGTTCATCTGCGAGGCCACGAACCTTTTCCAGACGAGCTCATAGAGTTTGAACTGTTTGGGTTCAAGGAAAGGCTTAACGAATTCAGGTGTATATCTTAAAGATGTTGGCCTGATGGCTTCATGGGCGTCCTGGACGTTGGCACCGTTTTTCTTTTCATAGACACGGATCTGTTCAGGAAGGTATTTATTGCCGTAGGTATCTTTAATATACTCTCTGAGGTCACCCACGATTTCAGGGCTAAGCCTTGTTGAATCGGTTCTCATATAAGTAATTAAACCAACTGTGCCCTCTTTCCCAAGGTCAATTCCCTCGTAGAGGTTCTGAGCAATTGCCATTGTATGGCTGGGCTTAAGTCTGAGAGTGCGTGAGGCTTCAGCCTGCATGGAGCTGGTAATAAAAGGAGGCGGAGGATTGCGTCTGCCTTCTTTTTTATTAACGTCGCTTATAACAAAATTATTTTTCTTTACCAGGCGGTCCAGGACTTCCTGAGCCGAGGTTTCGTTATTAAGGGCGAAGTTGCCGACAAGGAATTCTTCCCAGTCTTTTTCCGTCATCTGCGGTTTGGGCTGGATTCTGAGGGTTTTGCCGTCGACCTCGACCAGTTTTGCGCGGAAGATGTCTCCTTTTTCAGTCTTAAAGTCGGCCCAGATAGCCCAGTACTCGGTTATGATAAAGTTTTCAATTTCCTTTTCTCTTTCGCATATGAGTCTTAAGGCAACAGACTGCACGCGACCGGCAGACAGGTTAAAGCTGGATGGGTCAAGGACGGCTCTCCAGAGGAACGGGCTGATCTTATAGCCAATAATTCTGTCCATTACCCTTCTGGCCCTTTGAGAAGAAACCAGGTTGGTGTCTATTTCAAGGGGGGAGTTAATGGCCTTATTAACGGCGTTTTTTGTGATTTCATTAAAAAGGACTCTAAAGATCTTGCCGTCGGTCACGTTTTCAATTACGTCTGCTATATCCTGGGCAATAGCTTCCCCTTCGCGGTCAGGGTCAGTTGCGATATACACAGATTTGCTTTTAGAGGCAAGGCTTTTAATTTTTTTAATTACATCTCCTTTGCCCCGGATGTTGACGAACTGGGGCTTAAAGTTGTCCTCAATGTCAACGCCGAGTTTTGTCTTAGGAAGATTCTTTATATGTCCTACAGTAGCTTCAACGAGATAATTCTTGCCAAGGTACTTATTGATGGTTTTAGCCTTTGCAGGCGATTCCACCAGAACGAGATTTTTTTCCATTTACAAAATTTCCTTTAGTTAATTGTATCCGAAGAATATAAAAGGACTCTGCTTCCAGGGGGGATACTTTCATTTAAATCAACTAAAGAAAACAGGATCAGCCAATTGATTTCTTCCTTAGAAATTTTATCACCCGGAAATAAAGTAACCTGCTCCAGGATATTATCCAGATCAGTGAGTTTTAGTAAACCGACATTTATCAAATGAGTAATATAGTCGTAATTTTCAACTCCCAGAATTTCTTTTTCCTCTTCGGTCAGGAATCTAAAACTTTTAATTTCTTTATTTTTAATTGAATTATTAAAATAATTATTCGTAAGCTTTTTGTCGTATATCCAGCTGAAAGCCGTGCTTACAGTTTGTTTATCAAAATTCTTATTATGGCTTAATTTTCTGTTCACTTCTTCCAAAGAAGAGTTTTTGCTGAGCGCATCAAGAATTTGAGCTATTACTTCAACTATTTTGGCTGTCATAAATAAGTCTGTCGTTATGAACGAGATATTCAAATTTGTTAGTTAAGAAGTTTTCGAGCTTCTTCATTTTTTTTCTGTCAGCAATCTCAATGTCATCGTAACCCATCAGGTGCAAAACACCATGAATGACCAGTCTCAACAACTCATTATCCAGTGAACATTCATATCTTTTAGCGTTATCTGCCGCATCGGCAACAGAAATAAGTATTTCTCCGTCTAAGTCTTTGTTATCCCCCGAATAGTTAAATGTAATGATATCGGTCGAATAATCATGCCCGAGATACTGTTTATTAATGTTCCAGATAGTCTCAGGGGTTAAAAAATTAATTGGAAGGGAGACAATGGAAAGCTCCATTTCTTCTGTTAAAAGTCCAACAAGGCGGTGTAAAAGCCTCTTGTTAACCTTAATTTTCCCTTCACTAACTACAGTAAGATTTTTAATCAATATATCTTATTTTAATTTGTTAAGCAAATACAAATTGCATAATTATCAAGGCCATTAGAGCCTTGAAACCGGGAATTTGCCCATCCAGTTTATAACAGGATTAAGGCCCCGATTTGTTCCATGCAAAAGTAAATAATTACGGATAAAAAGAAAGTAATTTAAGCAAAATTTCAACATTTTCATCAAAAAACCGGCAAAAAAATTACTCTTTTTCCTGCCTGCTGCTTCTTGCGTATTCCGTGTACCTCTCAGCTGAATGGGCTATGTCCTCAATTTCAGAGGGAGTAAGGTCGCGGACCACTTTAGCCGGCACTCCGGCGACAAGTTTGCCTGAAGGAACAACATAGCCCGGTTTAACGACGGCACCTGCAGCAACGATAGAGTTTCTGCTTACCACGGCGCCATCGAGGACAACAGAGCCAATTCCGATGAGGCAAAAGTCCTCAACCGTGCAGCCGTGAAGTTTAACGGCGTGGCCAATTGTAACGCCGTTACCTATAATAAGCGGGTTATCAGACGTTACGTGCAGAACGGACAAGTCCTGTATGTTCGTTTTGGATCCGATTTTAATAAAATTGACGTCGCCCCTGATGACAGAATTGTACCAGATGCTGGAATCCTGCCCGATTTCGACCCTGCCTATAATTTTCACGCCGGGGAATATGATGGCCTCCGGGTGAACCTCTGGGGTGAAATCTTTATAGTTATATAAGTAATTATCCATAATAAGGTCCGTTTTGAAGCAAATAAAAATGAAACCAGAGAACATTAAGCGCAAATTCAGCCTTTGGGCGGGTTCCAGCCGGCTATTTTGTAGCTTTTAAGTTCAAGAGTTACGTTTCCAATTATTACCTTCATCTTTGCAATTGTGGGCACGGCATATTTATCATTAGTAAACCAGCCTTCGAAATTTCCCGTCAGACCGAAAATTGAAACAAAATCTGTATGTCCATCCAATCTTACGCTGGCAATATCGTAATCTACCGCATCAACTGAAGTAGTCTCGACCTGGTCGTAGAAGTTGATTTTGGTATAGACGAAGTCCTCTGTAACAAAACAAGGCACGTTAACGCTTTTCTTCTGTCCTGTATTCATTCTGGCATAATAGAACAAGGAAAGGCCGTCCTGATAAAAATTGTTAACATGAGTAGTGGAATCCGCCCATATTTCAAAGGGTTTATACTTCCCTTTTTTGACGTGAACCGTCCTGGAATTATAATCGAAAAAATACTCCGTGAATTTAATATAGTCTTTTTCCTTTTCCGTGGCCCTGAAGAAATCGGAATAGAGATTACGGTCGAAGTTACTTTCATAAATCTGGTGCAGGTTTACAAAAGGGATTCCGTTATAGGAATCTATATAGGCTTTAGTTCTAAAGTAAGTGACGCCGTTTTTTTCCTTCTGGTCAAGTATGAGGAGCCTGACCTCGCCGAACTTAAGGAATCCGTAGCTGACGACATAAGTAATATCTTCACCCGGGTGCATCTCTTTTGGAATAATCTGGCCCGGGTTATTGGAATTCCAGAGAGAGTTATCATTGCTGAAGCCGCAGAAATAGAAAAACACAATGAAAAGCGAAGTATTTTTTAAGAATTTCATTTTATAGTTTTGATAGTTTTTCAGCTTCGGTAAATTCCTGAATAGCCTTTCTGAACTGGTTATCGGCCTCAAGAAGCGTCTGATACCATCCGTCGTTTTTCCATATACCCCTGGCAATATAAGCCTTCAGCTGTATTCTTATATAATCCTTATCCTTTTCAAAATCGCTCTTAACAAAAGGCACCTTCTTAGAAGAGGCAAAATTAACAAAATCGTTCAGATCCCTGTCTGAAAAATGGAAATTTTTCTTAAAACCTGCAAAATCCTTTGCGTATTTCTTCATTATCTGTGAGCCGTGCTGGTCCATATATTTCAGCTCGTAAAGGTAGAACAGGTTGGCGCGCCTGAGCGCAACTGAATAAGGCTGCAGTTTTTCCGAGGCTACCACATAGTCGGGTGTAATGCCGCCTCCGCCATAGACTATCCTTCCGGCATTTGTCTTAAATACAGGTTTTGAGGAATCCTTCTCGGCTTTATGTTCAATATTAAGGCCGTCGTTAATTGTTTTTGAGTGAGCGTTCAGGAAATAATCCTTCTTATCCTTATAGCTCCTTTGGATAAGGCGTCCTGAAGGGGTATAATAGCGCGAAATTGTAAGTCTTACGGCAGAGTTATCCGGAAGCATGAACTGTCTTTGTACGAGTCCCTTGCCGAAGGTAGTTTCGCCTACAATAAGTCCGCGGTCCCAGTCCTGAATTGAGCCCGAGACAATTTCCGATGCCGAGGCGCTTCCTGAATTAACCAGTACGATGAGCGGGAGTTTTTCGTAAGGGTAAGCCTTTGAGGCATGGTACTCCTCGTTAAATTCCGATCTTCTGCCTTTTGTATAAACGATCATCTTATTGCCGTCAATAAAGAGGTCAGCAATCTGGAATGCCTGGTTAAGGTATCCGCCGGGATCGTTTCTGAGGTCGAAAATAAGGCGTTTCATCCCCTTTTTTGTCAGCTCATCCAGGGCCTGGAGCATTTCCTGGGTAGAGGTTTCAGAGAACCTTGAAAGGCTGATATATCCGGTCTGGCTGTCGTACATAAAGTGAGCATCTACGGAATAGATAGGGATCTTGTCGCGTGTAATGACGTAGTCGTTAACCCCCTTTACTCCAGGGCGGGAAATTGACACAGTAACCTTGCTTCCTGCCGTGCCGCGGAGCTTTTCACGGACCTGTTCTGTAGTAATGCCGACGCAGTTCTGGTTATCTATTTTAACTATCCTGTCGCCTGCCATAATGCCGAGCGCCTCGCTGGGGCCTCCTGTAATGGGGCTTACGACGGTTAAGGTATCGTTTACCACCTGAAATTCAATTCCAATTCCCTCAAAGTTGCCTCTGAACTGCTCTTCCACGTTTTCCATCTGTTTGGCAGGTATATAGACTGAATGCGGGTCGAGGCTGTCGAGCATTCCTGAAATCGCATTTTCAATCAGCTTTTGCGAATCCACTTCTTCAACGTAATATTTATCTGTAAACTGCAAAACCTCATTAAATTTTCTTAAGCCTTCGCGCAGATTGTCGCTTGAGACGACTTTCTGGATTTCTATGCCAAGTATAATGCCAATTGTAAGAACGATAACTGCTACAAATGGGGTTTTGAATCTATTAAAGTCCATTCGGATTGTGCTCCAAAAATTAAATTCCAATATTTACAAGAAAGTAAGCCGCCATAAACTTACGGCTTGGGGTGTTCTTAAGGGAATTATTCTGAAAAAGTACCCTTCCAGAAATATAATAATTTTTTACAGGTTCAAAAACACTGGAAAAAGAAATCATTCTGTAAAATTCCCTTGCGCCATCCAGGAATCTGACAACTGTGGGGTCATTATTCCTGTGGCCAAAGTTCACATCGCCGCCATAGTTCATTAAAAGCGTGCCGTCGGGGGCCATTAAGTTTGCGCCGTGCCTTGAAAACCTGAATTCTCCTGTAAACGTCAGGCGGTTTACAGGGCGGTAATTAACCGCAAAGAGATACATGTCGCTATTGGGCTGAACGGGTTCAGTCAGGCTGTATGACATGTTGGTAAAGTTATTGTCAGTTATCCTGTGCGTATATACATAAGGCTCAACCCTCAGGTATTCAAACGAAAAATCCACAGGAACAATTCCATAAAGGTTAAAAGATCTTAAATAGAGGTCATAGGAAAGCTGATTGCCGTACCAGCCCGTGCCGATCTTGCCGAAATCTATGTCGTCTATTAATACGGAGCCCGCAATCTTAAGCCCTTTGATGGAATAATTTGCCACGTCAAGGAACAGCATGGAGTTATCGCGGTCCTGGTTAGCGTGTTCGGTGCTTTTGTAGAAATTAAACGGGTTCAGGTACGACAGGTCAATTGACCGCCTGGAATAGACTATGAGTTCACCAATTCCCAGTGAAAAATCTTTTGAGATGTTAAGGTCCAGGCGGTGGTATCCCAAATACTTTTCATCCACGGTGGTTATTGCTCCCTGGAGGGGGTCGGCAGCATAGCTAAGGTTTCCAAGGAGTTTTGCATGGAGGTAAGAAAACGAAATAAACTTATAATTAAATGCCATGGAGAGGTAATCGTACTGAGGGGCATTATCCCCAAGGAGGTTTTTTACAGGTCCGTAGCCGATAATGTTCTGGTCGCGCCCGATCTTAAATCTTACGAGGTCAAAGTCGGCTGAAAGGTAGCCTTCGGAGTTATCGAAGTAGTCTGTTGCTGTAATCCCATTAGGATCGGCATTAAACTTATAGTTATATTTAAGCTCGTTAACGGTTCTTGCGGCAGCCTTGCTTCCCCAGAGCCTGCCGTTTGTGCCTTTAATGGAAAAGCCGAATTTATCGAGGAATGTACCTCTTATTGCCCCGCCCCAGCGGATGAAAGTTGCTCCAATGTTTTCAATGGGCTTAAAACTGTTTTCAGAAATTGTTTCATAGTCGGCTAAAAAGTCAATAAACACCGATGCTTTGCCGGAATCTGCAAAGCTGTAAATGTGCTTTTGTCCCTGGTAGAGGAAACTGAAGCTGCTGTCGGCAATGAGGTTTCTGGTTTCTTTCAGCGTGCCAGAAATTTCAAATTCAAATTCATTCTGGAAGTCCTGAAGGAGTCTCTTATCTGACAGATCGAGCCTGCCTTTAAGGGGCAGTACTTCCTTCAGGAAGGCTGCAACAGCCCTTCTTGTAGTGGGTCTTTCAAAGTCGTTAAATCCCGATATGTATCCCAGTGAGTTCATTCTTTCCAGGAAGTCATAAACGGGATGGTTATAAGGCACATATTCAGCCTGAGCAAATGCACGGGCTGAAAAGGCAAACAGAAGTAATATGAATATGAGGGCTATCTTATTTGTTCCCATTCCTGCGCCAGTGATTTTTTCATAAAAATTACAAAGAAAGCGTTTACGAACCAGAGTTTGCAGACGTTTAGGTATCCTATTTTCCTATAGCGCCTTGGGGACTCATAGACGCAGAGGTTACGTGCGTAGAGGATCTTCCCCTTCTTCCGGACTCTCTTAAAAAGGTCGAAGTCTTCGCCTGCAGCAAGCGTTTCATTATATCCGTTAAAGTCAAAGAAAACGCCGCGCCTTATAATCTGGCATTCCCCGCGTCCCATGCCGACGCCGAAAACGTTCAAAAGGTAAAAGTATGTATTAAGTATTGAATGGAAGAAGCGGTCGCTGAACTTTTCCTCCTCAGGGAATACCTTAACGTTACTTGTCATTGCGAGGTATGGGCTTTTGCGGAAGCGGTTTTCAATAAATTCAAAGAATTTAATGATATCGGAGAATACGATATCTGCTCCCAGGAAAATGAGTATTTCCCCTTCAGCGCATCGGGCTCCTGCATTGCGCCCTTCAGAGATGTTCTGTCTTCCGGGTTTTGTGTGGAGTACAATTTTACGGGTGAAATTCCGGGCAATGGAAAGTGTGGCGTCTGTGCTGGCGCCGTCAGAGATAATGAGCTCCGCATCAAAACGCTCCAGCAGCCTCTCCTGCCTGATCTGGCTCAGGATATTAGGCAGCAGTTTTTCTTCGTTTAGTGTCGGTATAATAATACTGTATTTCAAATTTCACCTATTTGTCGGGAAAAAGGAACTTAATCTTTTAGAAACAGAACATGAAGAAAGCGCTTTTTTGTGTCACTCTTACGCCTGGCATGGGAAAATGAAAATAGTTAAGAGTGTTTTTTACAAACTGCCAGAACGGTCCGTACAAGGGCAGCTTTTCCGCATCCAGGTCAAGCGCAACATAAAGGTCCATAGGGCCATAGTCTATTGAATTACCGCGCAAGCCCGTACCCAGGGCAACCATTAAAAATGAGGGCCAATAGCCCGCGGCCTTTTCAGGCAGCAATTCCTTAAGCCTGAAAGACATCCAGTACTTCTGCCCTGCGTAGTCATCGAATATGATGCTGCTACCCGGGGCAAGCCTGCCCACTGGTTTATAACTCATTTTGGGCATCATGCTTTTCATTTCCGGTATATAATACTGTCCAATATAGAATGCGGTTCCAATTATATCAGCTGAAAAATTGGAGAGGCTGAATCCGTTATTTTGATGAAAGCCGTTTTCTGTTTCTATATAGGACATATATGCCAGGGCCGAGATAGAGCTATACCAGGTTGAACCCAGGGCCTGCATTCCAGCGGCCTCGTAGGCTCCTGAGAACAGGTGCCCTAGCAAATTTACCGAATAGAAGTGACTAAATTTATTAAAATTTGATAACTTACTCCAATAATCATTTGAAAAATAAAATTTCCCCGGGCTTTTCCACCATGCATGTGCCATGTAATTATGCGCTGCAAAGCCGGAGCCCAGATAGGCTACGCCAAGGGATGCAAGGAGCTTATGGTTTAGCCCTGTGTCAAAAGGATCAACTGGATTTATTTCTTTGCGTATTATTAAAGGAGCTGAAAGAGAATCCTGAGGAGTAAAACCGGATGCGCCCTTACAGGCTGAAGCCGTGTCAGCCATTATGGAATAGCTTTGGCACAAGGGTGTAAGAGAAAGCAAGAGTACAAGAAAAGTAAATTTCATCAGAATCCGGTTTTTAAGGTTTCGAGAGATTAAAATAAAAGAGAAATTAATATAAAACAAAAAGGGACAAGCCGCCAATGGGGCGGCTTATCCCTATGTAAAACAAAGCAGTCTTAAAGATTATTTCTCCGGTTTCATCTGCGGGAAGAGGATTACGTCGCGTATTGAAGGCTGGTTAGTTAAAAGCATTACCAGGCGGTCGATACCGATTCCAAGTCCTGCCGTAGGAGGCATTCCGTATTCAAGGGCGCGCACGAAGTCATCATCGATCTGGTGGGCTTCCTCATCTCCGGCCTCACGCATTTTGACCTGATCTTCAAATCTGTTTTTCTGATCGATAGGATCGTTAAGTTCGCTGAAAGCGTTGCAGATTTCGCGTCCTAAGACGAAGCCTTCAAAGCGTTCGACAAGACCTTCCTTAGTCCTGTGCTTCTTGGCCAGAGGCGACATCTCAAGCGGATAGTCCGTAAGGAATGTGGGCTGAATGAGCTTGTCCTGCACGGTAACTTCGAAGAGGTTATCGATCAGTTTGCCCTTGCTTTCGCCTCCGCCAAGAGGCGCTCCGTACTTTCTGCAGGCAGCTTTAACCTCGTCATATGAGGCGCTAAGGACGTCGATGCCTGTAGCCTCTTTAATGGCTTCAACCATTGAGACCCTGTCCCACGGGGGCTGGAAGTTTATTTTCTTTCCTTCAATTTCAAATTCCGTAGTGCCGAAGACCGTTGTAGCAACGTGGGCCACCATTTCCTCAACAAAAGACATCATCCAGTTATAGTCCTTGTATGCCACGTAGAGTTCCATCATAGTAAACTCAGGGTTATGGGTTTTGTCCATACCCTCGTTGCGGAAGTCTTTAGATATCTCATAGACTCCGTCGAAGCCTCCCACGATGAGGCGTTTTAAGTAAAGCTCGTCGGCTATTCTAAGGTATAGCGGAATATCGAGCGCGTTATGGTGCGTAACAAAAGGTCTTGCAGCCGCGCCGCCGTACATTGGCTGAAGCACGGGAGTTTCAACTTCAAGGTAGCCCCTTGTATCGAGGAAGTTTCTTAAGGCTGAAATTATCCTACTTCTTTTTATGAATACATCCTTAACTTCAGGGTTAACTATAAGGTCAACGTAGCGCTGGCGGTATCTGAGTTCCTTATCAGCGAACTGGTCGAAGATAACCTTATTGCCCTGTTCATCTGTAACTTCCTTTGCGATAGGGATCGGCCTTATAGATTTAGAGAGGAGTTTAAGGGCTTTAGCGTGTATGGAAGTTTCGCCGGTTTTAGTCTTAAAGACAAAGCCTTCAACGCCAATGATGTCGCCGATATCCATGAGCTTAAAGATGTCGTACTCCTGGCCTATGTCGTCTTTTTTCAGGTAGATCTGAATTCTTCCCTGCTGATCCTGTATATGAGCGAATGAGGCTTTACCCATGCGGCGCACGGCCATAAGGCGTCCGGCGATCCTGACGTTTTTCTCCGTACCTTCCTGGAATTCAGATTTTATATCATTTGAATAAGCGTTTACGTCAAACTCATAAGCGTATGCTTCAAGGTTTCTTTTCTGAAGCTCGTCTAATTCTTCGAGTCGTCTTTTTACGAGCGTATTAATATCTTCATTAAAATTGGTTTCCAAAAATCCTCCTTTTATTTTCTTGAAAAGTTGGCCAGCCTCAAACAGACCAGGTCCTGCAGGTTATCGGCCAGAGTAGCAGGGACAATATAGTTATTTACAATAATAGAAAAGGCTACCGGTTCGTTATCCGCGGTATGCACAAAGCCGCAGAGAGATCTAACGCCGCCTAAGTATCCGGTCTTAGCCCTTACGTTATTTTCAGCTTTTGACCTCAGCATTCTGCGCGCCAGCGAGCCGTCGATTCCGGCTACAGGCAGAGTCTGGTAGAATACAGAGAAAGTCTCATTTTTATACATATAGTTCAACAGGTCCACGATCTGTCTTGGTGTCACGAGGTCCAGGCGCGAGAGTCCCGAGCCGTCGGCCATGATCATATCTTCAGAGTTTATGCCCATTTCCCTCAATAGGTTTTTAACGGCCTTAACGCCGTTTTCAATAGAGCCGAAGCCGTATTTAGTGAGGCCTATTGTCTTAAGGAGCTGTTCGGCATAAAAGTTCTGGCTGTTTTTATTTATCACCCTGACTATTTCAGAAAGCGGAACAGAATAGTGGGTGAAAATCTTTTTCATTTTTGAATAGTCGAGGCTTACATTTTCCTCGTCTATATCTGTAGCGTAGCCCCGGATAACAATACCCTTTTTCTTTAATATATCCTTAAGAACGATCAAAGAAAACTGTGTGGGATTATTTACCGTAGAATAAGTCTTAAACTCCTCTGAGTTTTCGCTTATTTTGCCAAAGACTGTAATAATGTTTGTGCCGCGTTCGCGGTAGACGTCGATATCCGTGGGGGTATCCTTAGGCACAGTAACGACCTTATTAATAATAGTAACGTACTTAGTCTCAGGCAGAATACTGAGCGAGGCCTGTTTGCCTGCTTCAGTCGGTTTAATGATAATATCGACGCAGTTGTCGTTAAAGCTGATAGCGCTGGTTGAAGCAGAGTACCAGTAGGTTTCATAATCCCACGACCAGCCTTCGCCGAGTCCGTTTTCGTCAAAGAGCTTATCGTCGCCGATGAGGTTTCCTGTAATTTCCTCAATTCCGCGCGAAAGGAGTGTATCGGCCCAGTCGTTATAGACCTTATATGGATCCTCCTCATGGAATCGCCCTGAGATTGTGGGGTCGCCCGAGCCCTGAATTATGAGGTCTCCTTTGAGGATTGAGCCCTCGAGGTTACCGTTCATATAAAGGTTAGTCTTATACCTGTAGTTTTTCCCCAAAAGAAGCAGTCCTGCAGAAGTAGTAAAGAGCTTCAGGTTGCTGGCCGGGACCATTAGTTTGTCTTCATTTCTTTTATACAGGTATTCCCCGGTTTCGAGGGATTTAACGACGACGCCCCAGTTTGCGCTGTTAAAGTTAGGGTCGTTGAAGATATCGTCAATCTGCTGCCAGAATTCCGCAATCCGCGATGAATTAAACTTATTAAAAGCGGGCGTCTGAAAATTCTGTGCAGAGACTGTAGCCTGCAGAAGCACAAAGCTTAAAAGAAATAGCTGCTTAAAGTTTCTCATATTTTTTTGTAATACTATTTATTTCCGCTGCCGTCAGTTCGCGCCAGCCTCCCAGCGGCAGGTCGCCCAGAGTAATTCCGCCATAATTTATTCTGGAGAGTTCGACAACGTTATATCCAAGAGTCTGGAACATTTTCTTTACGAAATGGTTTCTTCCTTCGATAGCAGTAACGTTAATAATAGTACTTTTTTTGGTTACGATTATCTCTTCAAATCTTCCTCTTCTCCCATCCAGGAACAGGCCTTTGAGCATTTTCTCCTTATCCTTAACCTCTAGCGGCCTGTCGATAACTGCCCTGTAGACTCTTCTTACCTTATTATTCGGGTGCAGAAGATAGTTAGTAAAATCGCCGTCATTTGTCAAGATCAGTACGCCCGTTGTATTATAGTCGAGGCGTCCGACAGGAAAAACCTTTATATTGCTTTTAATGAGCTCCATTACGGTTCTCCTGTTTTTCTCGTCGCTTGTAGTAGTGACAAAGCCCTTGGGCTTATTAAGGAGGTAATAGGCCTTCAGCTGAGGTTTTACCTTTTCGCCGTCAAAGGTAACGGCATCCTTGCCGGGTTCCACGTTATAGGCAAGCTGGTCTATGGTTTTGCCATTAATTTCAACTCTGCCCTGGAGGATAAATTCCTCCACTTTGCGTCTGGAGCCCAGTCCGCATTCCGACAAATATCTATTCAGTCTCATCGTCATTATCCGGTTCCCGAACGCTGTTTTCGAGGTTTTCTTCGATAGCGTTCATCATAATTTTCTGTTTTTGTTCAATAAAGTCCTGATCCTTCATAATTTCCTCAATTTCACGGGGTTTCGGGAGGTCGCTTATGTTAAAGAGCCCGAAATACTTCAGGAATTCATCCGTAGTACCGTATAGAAGAGGCCGGCCAATAGACTCGGAGCGGCCTGTAATTGTAATCAGGTTTTTTTCAAGGAGCATATTCAGAATATAATCTGAATTTACGCCTCTTATGGCCTCAAGTTCCGGTTTTGTAATCGGCTGCTTGTAGGCGATAATGGCGAGGGTTTCCAGGGCTGCCTGGCTGAGTCTTCTTTTGCTTTTTTCAGTTGAAAGGAATCCGACGTACTTGCCGAACTCAGGTTTAGTGGCAAAAAGATAGCCGTTGGCAACTTTTGTAATATTGAAAGAAAGCTCCTGAGAATTATACTTTTCGTTTAATTCATCAATGCATTTATCAATATCACCGGCTGATAAGGAGACGTCCTCGCCGTCAATTTCCTTAATGGCTTTTATAAGCTCGGAGGCGGTAATAGACTCATCCGAGGCAAATATCAGCGCTTCAATTATTGAATTATAAATTTTCTCCATCAGCCAGATTATAAATTACAAAATCGTTAAAATTTTCAGATACGTGAAGCCCTAATTTACCCATTTTAATCATTTCCAGCAAAGCAATAAATGTAACGACGATCTTAATCTTTTCCCGCATATCGCTTACGAGAACGATAAAGCTCAGTTTTTTTTCGTGTTCAATTCTGGACTGGATATAATTAATCTGCTCTTCAATTGTAACCGGGATTTTCTTAATTTCATGTACCGGTTCCTTCGGTTTATCCATAAGGGCGTTCTTAAAGGCCTTCAGGAGGTCGTAGAGCGTAACATTTTTAAGCAAAGTGCCGAATTCCGGAGGAGCAACCCTATAATCGGCGTCAAAATTCCCCCTGTAGCTAAGTTTTCTCTGATTAGACTCCAGGTATGAGAGTTCCTCGGTCATTTCCTTGTAGCGTTTGTATTCGAGCAGAGCCTTCACGAGGTCGTCTCTCGGGTCTATCTCATCTCCCTTTTCATCGACTTCCCTTGGAAGAAGCATTCTGACCTTAATCTGCATGAGAGTAGTGGCCATGAGAATAAAGTCCCCGGCCACTTCAAGGTCGAGGGCTTTAATCATGTTCATATACTCAAAGAAGTCCCCTGTAATCTTAGAGATAGGGATATCGTAAATATCCAGCTCATCTCTTTTAATAAAGAATAAGAGGAGGTCGAGAGGGCCTTCAAACTGTTGTAGTTTTATCTTATACAAACTTTACCCGGATGCCTTAACCTAATTTCATTTTTTCGTGTACTTCCTGCATAGTACTTTCGGCGACGGCTTTGGCGCGTTTTTCGCCATTGAGGAGAATATCCTCTACTTCTGAGGGGTTTTCCTCGTAGTGCCGTCTTTTTTCAAGAATCGGTGTAAGCATCTCATTTATCCTGTGCGCGGCTCTCATCTTGCAGTCGACGCATCCAAGGGCGCCGGAGCGGCAGCCAGCCTCAACCTCAGATGTAGCCTCAGGGGTATTAAATTTCTGGTGGTACATATAGACGACGCATATATCCGGGCGTCCGGGGTCGCCTTTTCTAACTTTCAAGGGGTCTGTTACGGCTTTTTTCATTTTTGCCGTTACAACGTCCGGGGTGTCAGAGAGGTAAATTGCATTACTTAAGGACTTGCTCATCTTAGCCACGCCGTCCAGGCCGGGGAGCCTTGAAAAGCTGGTAAGCAGCGCCTCGGGTTCCGGGAACGTCTGTCCGAACTGAAGGTTAAAGCGTCTTGCGAGTTCGCGTGTAATTTCAACGTGAGGCACCTGGTCTTCGCCTACAGGGACGACTTCCCCTTTATAGAGCATGATGTCCGCAGCCTGGAGCACCGTGTAGCCCAAGTGTCCAAAGACCAAGCTTTCCACATTTAAGTCCCTAACCTGTTCTTTCAGAGTAGGGTTTCTTTCCAGGCGGGCAGTTGTAATGAGCATTGACAATAGCAGGAACAGTTCAGTATGCTCTTTAATTTTTGACTGCCTGAAAAAGGGACTTTTAACAGGATCCAGGCCCGCAGCAAGCCAGTCTATAACCATATCCCGTGTATTCTGAGCAATTGGATCTGTATTAAGGTCTGTAGTGAGCATATGGTAATCTGCCACAAGGTAGAAATTTTCATAATCATTCTGTATTTTCACCCAGTTTTCAAGCGCTCCGACGTAATTTCCAAGGTGAAGCTTACCTGTTGGGCGCATTCCGCTTAAGATTCTCTTTTTCGGCATCGTTTCCTTCATTTGAACTTTTTCAAGAAATAAATAAATAAAAAATTAAACACTAAATCTATTAAGAAATTTTGTCAGTTTAAAGTAATAAGTCTGAATACCAGGCCTTAAGTCTTCAGGACTGGAAGAGATAAGGCTTCCAAGATTCTTCCATTTTACTGACCGAAGCAGTCATAAACATGATGTGGTTTGGTTTATAGGGTTTCATGCGCAGGACCAGGTTAGCCTCCTCGGGAGTTCTGTTGCCCTTACGGTTATTGCAGACTATGCAAGCCGTAATGAGGTTTTCCCAGTTATCCTCACCTCCCCTGGCTCTCGGTATAATATGGTCCACCGTAAGCGGAAGGTCGCTTCTGCCGCAGTAGGCGCATTTATACATGTCCCTTTTCAGTATATTTCTCCGGGAAAGGATAACTTTCTTATAAGGCATCTGAACATACCTGTTCAGACGTATCACGCTGGGCCACGGGAAAGAGTTATAGGCGCTATTGATCATTTTATGGTCCTTATTTGCAACCATCTGTGCCTTATTAAGGATCATGAGAACAATCGCCTTTCTGACGTTACATATCGAGAGCGGCTCGTAGCTTTGATTCAGAACCAGGACTTTTGCATTGAGCTTTCCATTGGTACTTTTGTACGGTTCGAAGACACGCCTCCTCTACCTGATCTTTTTTTCCTGAAAATAGAAAAATAATCTGAACGCTATGCGCAAAATTAACAAAAAAATTGCAAAATACAGTATGTATTTCATTTTATCGGGAGAAACTGCCCTCAAACCTATAATGAGCAGAAGAACTGCAATAATTGTAAGAGTGGCATAATTTGAAAATTCTAAAACCCGCCTGTTCAATTGTTAAAACCCCTTATTTATTATTCCGCCTGCAATGACGTAGCCCTGTTCGTCGTAGATGACTGCGGACTGTCCCGGCGTAATGGCGCTTTTGGCCGTGTTAAACTTCAGTTCAAAATTGTTCTGACCGGCAGAAATTACTTCTGCCAGTGAGCCCTTGTCGGAATACCTGATCTTGCAGATAACCGTGCTTCCGGGCCTAAGGTTACTCATGGAGACATAATTAACATCTTCAGCCAGAAGGTTCTGCTGCATGAGGTCACTTTTATCCCCTATTTCAATTGTATTATTGTTATAGTCTATTTTAGTAACATAAGCCGGTTTACCGAGGGCGATGCCGAGGCCTTTTCTCTGTCCCACGGTATAAAAAGGGATTCCGCGGTGTTCGCCGATTTTTTTGCCGTTTAATAAAATATCCCCTTTCCCGATATTGTTAACAACATCTGGGGCTTTTTCTCTTAAGAACCTCTCATAATTATTATCAGCCACGAAGCAGATCTCCTGGCTGTCGGGTTTTGAAGCCGTCTTAAGGCTGAATTTTTGGGCCAGGCTTCTGACCTCGCTTTTGTTATACATCCCGAGCGGGAAAATTGTTCTTTTAAGGCTTTCCTGTGTAAGTCCCCAGAGTGCGTAGGTCTGGTCCTTGCCGTTATCTTTGGAGTTTTTCAGGCAGTAGCGTCCTGACTGCGGATTAAACTCAACGTTGGCATAATGGCCCGTAGCCACGAATTCAGCGTCCAGGGCATCGGCTTTTTTAAGGAGCTCCTCCCATTTAATTTTCCTGTTGCAGATGACGCATGGGTTAGGGGTTCTGCCGTGGAGGTACTCATCGACAAAGTTGTCTATAACGGCATCCTCGAACGCCTTAGTAAAATCCACCGTATAATGGGGGAATCCCATTATAGAGGCAACGTTTTTAGCGTCATAAATTGCATCAAGCGAGCAGCAGCCCGATTCATGCTTCGGGGCCCCGCCTACTTCCATAAAGCCCCAGGTTTTCATTGTAATTCCAATTACCTCATAGCCGTCGTTATGCAATAAAGCCGCTGCAACCGAAGAATCCACTCCGCCCGACATAGCCACAATTACTCTGCCTTTGGACACAACACAATCCTTTCTATTATCCGATATTAATTATATGCAACGTTAAATATAGAGAAATAGTTTTGGAAATTCTATGAAAAAGGATGTTCCCAATTAATGCACTAAACTACTTAGAAGAATCTTCGAGAATCTGTATGATTACAAAAATTTCACAGGAATAGGATTCAGGATTTTGGCATGAGTGATGAGACGGGGTTGAGTAAATAAGGATTATACAAAACTGTTGTTAAATTATCAATACATTTTTTAGAAAATCTTTAGCCGCCGCTTTGCTTGATTGTGCTGGAAATATTATCTAAAATTCCCATGAAAAAAAATAATGCCTTTACTGCAAAAAGACAGGGAAGCTATGAAAAACAAATCTACTTTTATGTTCTTAAGGATGAGACTGCTGGTGGTTATGGGACTAGTTCTTGTAGCCATGAACAGCTTTGTCTTTGCCGCCAACGGCAAGATCACCGGCCGAGTCACTGACAAGGAAACCGGTGAACCTCTGCCGGCCGCAACTGTTGTCATTACGCATATGGTTGCTGCCGATGGAAAGGAAGTTCCCCTTCCTAAGACAATGGGCGCCGCAACAGACGCCGACGGATATTATTTCATTATGAATGTTCAGCCCGGTGTTTACACACTGAGCTCGAGCATTATCGGTTACACCCCTACAGTCCAGAAAGGTGTAAGAGTTGAACTGGACCGTACGATTACAGCAAACTTTCAGCTCAGTTCCACCTCAATTCAGACTGAGCAGATTACTGTTGTAGCCCCGAGGGAAATCATCAAGCAGGACGTTTCTGGCACACAGGAAGTTGTTGCATCGGCAAGGATTGAGCAGATGCCAGTCTTAAGGCTTGATGAGTTCATGGGAAGAATAAAAGGTGTTGAACTTGTAAGCAACTCTGAGGGTAACGGTCTCAGCGTCAGAGGCGGTAATATCAGGGAGACTGATGTACGCCTGGACGGAATGTCGCTTCAGGATCCGCGCTCCGGAAACTCGTACATTGCGCTGAATTCAACAACAATTCAGCAGGTACAGGTTTTAACGGGCGGTTTTGAAGCAAAATACGGAGGCATACAGTCGGGTCTTCTTAACGTTGTTACCAAAGACGGCCAGCGTGAACGTTATACGGTATCCCTGAAGATGGACGTTGCCCCGGCAGGACAGAGAAGATATTTCGGAACTGATCCTTACAGCGACTCGTCATGGATTTACAAGGTTTATGCCGGTCAGTATGCCATGAACGGAGTATCGAAGGCGGATTCAGCCGTTGTGCCCCGTGACTTCTGGAATTTCCCTGGCTGGAATAAGGTAAGGACCAATGCCGCCACGAAAAAGGATTTAGGCATGTTCACAGCCGACCAGCTGCGTGAGCTGTGGTTAGCACAGCATCCGAAGTATGGCTATCAGAACAAGCCCGACTACTACTTTGAAGGAAGCATTACGGGCCCTGTTCCCGGAGAGTGGATTCCTCTTTATGGTGAATTTGCAAAAAGGAGCACCTTCCTTTTCGGCTTTAAGTACGAGAATTCGCAGTTTGCATTCCCGCTTGGCGGACGAGATCATTATCTCGACTGGAACGGGCAGTTAAAAGTAACCACACAGCTGCAGGATAACATGCGCCTGTCGGTTAACGGAATGTATGCCAAGGTTGCATCATTAAGCGGCGGCAGCCGTACGAGTTTCGGCGGCGCCTTAAGTGACCAGGCCCAAAGTTTTGGGTTCCTTAACAGCACTGAAAGCTCAGTTAAGAGCCAGGCTGCACTTTTAGGCGGCGCAAGCAGCGATCAGCTCTTCAACCAGAGCAGGCTGCAGTTCTTTGACCAGAAATATATTGTTGGCGGAGCACGCCTGACGCACACGCTTTCTGACAAGGCATTTTATACACTTGATTTCCAGGCGGGGTATACAGATCAGAACCTTCAGCCTTTCAGGGCTGATACGAGCAACCCGAATTTCTGGTACACAATGTACAGCGCTGCCACGAAAAAGTATTACCGCTTCCCACTTCCTATGTATGGAAGCCCGAATGCATCTACAAACTTTGGTGCCGACCCGCTTGGCACGTATAAATTATACGGAGGTGCACAGAGAGTGGATTCATCTTATACGACCACTTTCCAGTTAAAGGGCGACTTTACCGCACAGCTTGGGCGTCATAACCAGCTGGATGCAGGTTTTTCGGCACGTTTGGAAGATTTCTTCGTATACACAGGTACCTGGTTCCAGAGCCAGCTTGCTTATACGCCTGACACCTGGCAGTACCTGAAATCGAATCCATTGCAGGTTGGCCTTTATGTTCAGGACAAACTTGAATTTGAAGGTATGATCCTCAACGGAGGTTTCAGAGTTGACTATTTCAACCCATTTAAGAAAGGTTTCCAGGTAGGTTTTCCTGAAAGCGAGGAATATGCCCGCCTGATGAATGAGATATACCCAAGCCTACCGGGAGATGCGCAGGGCTATGAACGCTGGCTTGCATTCAGGGATTTAATTGCAAATCCTCCGGGATGGCCAAGAACTGATAATGACGTTCAGGTATACCTCTCGCCGAGGCTTGGTGTTTCATTCCCGATTACTGAAGACAGCAAGATGTACTTCAACTACGGAACTTTTTATCAGAGACAGCCGATGGCCTTCCTGTATGACACTTATACGGTGCTTGGCGGCGTAACAGTTCCCACACCGGGACTTAAGATGGAAAAGACGACTTCTTATGAGTTCGGCTACGAACAGATGGTATTCTCAGATATAATAGCAAACATTACGGCTTACTATAAAGATATCAGCAACCGTGCTCTTGCGCGCCAGTATGTAAACTGGTATGAAGACAACAACGTTACAGAGTATGTACCTGACGGATACAAGGATGTTAGAGGCGTTGAACTGCGCATTGAAAAATCTGTTGGAAGGTTCGTGACATTCAACGCAATGTACGACTATATGGTTGCAAGTTCAGGACAGTCGGGACTTTCGACAATTTATGAAAATCTTGTCAAGTACAGAGAACTTGCCACACGTTCAGCATCAGTTTACACCTCAGATCCTCTTCCGAGGGCAAACGCAAACCTGAACCTGCATACACCTTCTGATCTTGGAGAAGGGTTATACGGCTTAAATTACCTGATTGGTGATTTGTATGCCGATTTCTTCTTCGAATGGCGTTCAGGCGGAAGGACACTCTTAAACGGATCGGAGCTGGACCGCAGTCTCTGGGTTTATGCTGATAACGTTAACTACTGGAATATTGATTTCCGTGCTTCCAAGGCGTTCAACACATCATTCGGAAGTCTGGAGCTGGTATTCACCGTGAAGAACCTGACAAACAACAAATGGCTCAACACGTCGAACATGACACAGAACCAGTATAACGATTATAAGAATTCACTTAAGACTCCGGACAAAGGAGGCACAGACAAGTGGGGCCAGTGGAAGTCAGACGATAATCACATAAATACCGGCTGGCTTGAAGCGCCGATATTCCTTAATCCAAGAAGAATTTTATTAGGCCTCCGTATAAACATTTAAGGATTTAACATGAAAAGAAGCTATTTAACAAGTTTATTTATAATAACACTCCTTGTGCCGGCGTTATCGGTATTTGGACAGAGGAGGCAGAATCCTCCCATTATGAACCTGGATGTAGGCCGCATTAACATGACATTCAATAAGCTGACCGGTGACGGGGGCCTGCAGAGCATGTACAGCTGGAATCTTACAGGTTCAAATGCATCAAAGACTGAGATATTCTACTATCCGGCCGACCGCTGGCAGTCGAATATGCTTTATCAGATCTTTAACCCGCTTTCACTTGACAATAACGGTATACTGAATGAAAAGGGTGTAAAGCAGGTATCATACGTCAGCGGAGGCGCCCTTACAAATTCAGGAACGACCGACTGGGGCCTTGAGACAAGGCGCTACCGTCCCCCGCACATTGTCGTAGACGGACTTACAGTAGATGCTCCATATCTCTGGGCCGTTGACCCAAACCTTAAGAGTGATATTAAGATTGAATTTGAAGACGTTCTAAACCAGTTTGGCATCAGAAGCCACGTTGAAGTCTACGGCTTCAGCAATCCTGATCATGCCGACTATTTCATCTGGAAGGCAACGCACAAGTTCACAGGCGAGCTAAAGATACCGCGCCAGACTGCAAATTCGCTTGACAGCATTCCCGACCAGACGATACGCTTCTGGTGGCCGATGTCTTTCAGCTTCGGTCCTACGAAAGCAGGCGAACGCAATGCCTTAGGCGGTTTCAGCTATGAAGGTGAAGATGACTACGACAGCTGGATAAAAGTTCCATCGAAGTTAGGCGGAGCCCGCGACAGCCTTTATATTGCTTACTACAGGGACGCAAATAATCCCAATGCGCAGCCTTTTACAAACGGCTCACAAGATGACACGGGTGACCCCGATAGAACATCAGGCCACCTGTATTCAACACAGATACCGGGCTTTACGCTTCTGCATGCGGACAAGAGTTATCAGGATCATTCTGATGACAGAACTCAGCCTTATTCAATGGCTCATGCCAGCATAGAGACAGATCTCTGGGGCGACCATTCAAACGGTGTAAGGCTGAAATACCGCGGTGATGACGCCAACGGGCACTTCCCTGTTGAGCCTCCTACAAGCGGCGGTAAGTATAACAAGGGTCCAATGAGATTTATTACCGCTGGTCCTTATGAGCTTACAAAAGACAAGGCGCTCGGAAGAGTGGATTCAGTTACACTTGTTTATGCCGTTGGTGCAGGCGACATTGGCTGGGCAAAGGCCGATTCAATAGGAAAGCTTTGGCTTCAGGGAAAGATAACCAACCAGGAGAAGCTTGATTACATGCTTAAAGGGCGCGACAGTCTTGTGCAGACGCTTGACCGTGCAAACTGGGCTTGGGGACGCTTAAGCAAGGGGCAGTCTGTTCCAGCAACGCCTCCGGCTCCTGATATGACGGTTACCTCAGGAGACGACAAGATTACAGTAAGCTGGTCATATCCTGATCCGGCATACTTCAATGATGCGGTTACAAAAGTTGATGACTGGTATGCATGGAGAGTTTACAGGAAAAAGGGAGCTCTTTTAGTGGATGATCCTCTTGACCAGAGGAGCGGAGCGCAGTGGGAACTTGTCTATGAGACAAAAGACCGCAGCCAGACGACTTATGTTGATAAGAATGTTCAAAGAGGCGTTGACTATTATTATGCAGTTACAGCAGTGGACAACGGTACACAGAACCCGGATGATATAATTCCGAATCAGAAGCTTGAAAGCTCACGTTTTGCGACACGTTCGATGATTCCTGCCGTTCCTTACAGGGCCGGTCTGGATAACGCGGACCTGGTGAGAGTAGTTCCAAACCCTGCTTCGAGGTACGGACACAAAACAGGAGCTCTCAATTCAGGTACACCGGACAGGATCAAATTCTTCAATTTACCTTACAAGTGTACACTGAAGGTTTTTACAGAAACCGGCGATTTGGTAAAGTCGTTTGATCATCTGGGTACCGATTATGAGAGTTGGGATCAGAAGACCGATGGAAACCAGTTCGTTGCCACCGGCATCTATATCTTGGCTATTACGGATGCGCAGTCAGTAACGGGCAAGAGTTCTGATAACCAGTTTGTGAAATTTATTATCGTCCGCTAAGCATAGGAGA
>JAAXKN010000026.1:0-28581 GCA_025612375.1 Ignavibacteria bacterium | reverse complement strand
AAGAGTTCTGATAACCAGTTTGTGAAATTTATTATCGTCCGCTAAGCATAGGAGAACAAGATGAAATTTATGACTAAAATAACTCTGAGAGCGCTTGTTATCCTGCTTTTGGCAGGACAATCAAACGCCCAGATTGAAAAGAAAGCACAGTCCGGCTTCAGATTTTTGGAGAACCCTGTCTCGGCAGAAGCCGTTGGACGCGGAACCACAGGAATTATGACCACCTTAAATTCAAACAGCATCTTCTGGAACCCGGCACTATTGGGGCTGGTGGAATCCAACGTGGATGTTAACCTGAACTATACAAAGTTTATTGCCGATATCAACTACAATGCAGCTTCGGCTTCAGTGAAACTTGGTGATTTCGGGGTACTTGGCTTCAGCCTTCTCTATATGGATTACGGTACTTTTTACGGGACCGTTAGTATGGGCGATGCCTATGTGGAGACCGGTACATTTTCGCCTCAGGCATATTCCATAGGCATGGCTTTTTCGCAGAAGCTGACGGACAGGTTTTCCTATGGCGTTCACCTGAAATATTTCTACCAGAACCTTGGCGATGCAGTTGTGGCGTTGAAAGGTAACGATCTGGCCGATACAAATCTGGTACTAGGGAAAAAGCATTACGACAGCGGGAAGTTTAACCTTCCTATTGCAGCTGACGTTGGTGCCTGGTATGATTTCCAGTATCACGGAATAAAATTCGGCGCAAGCCTGCAGAATATTTCGAAGGAGTACCATTACGACGCAGAGGATTTTCCTCTTCCGTTTGCTATTAACTTCGGAGCCACGGTTGAACCTCTCGGGTTCTTCGACTTCAACAACCCCGATCATAACCTGGTAGTCAGTGTTGAATCGCGCCACCCGAGGGATTTCGGTGAAAAGCTGAAGATTGGTGCCGAATACACGTATATCAAGAACTTTGTTTTAAGGGCAGGATATATGACAAATTACGACGGCCGTGATTTTACCTTTGGTGCCGGCGTAAGGCAGGAGATCTCAGGAGTTCCCTTCCGCATCGATTACGCGTATGAACCTTGGGATGTTTTTGGAGGAGTTCACTTCATAACAATTGGTGTTTCTTACTAAGAAAATTTAGAAAACCGAATCCTATATAAACCCCGGATAGTTAAAGACTGTCCGGGGTTTTTCTTTTTATCATATAATGATTAAATTGCCCCATAAATCAATTTCAACTCGCAGAAAGAGGAAAAGCTATGAAATATCTTTACCTTTTATTCTTTTCAGTAACAGTTTCAGGTTTTATTATGGCACAGGAAGTAAGGCCGGTAAGAGATGAAGTCGGTTTCTGCTGGACAAAGGGGGAAACGGATGAGCTCATAAACTACCTTTCAAGTAAGGATGATAATAAGAAGGAAGAGACAGCGGAAGGCCTGATAGGAGGCATTTCGCCTCATGACGATTTCCTTTTTGCGGGAGGCGTCTACTACCCTCTTTTCAAGTTGCTTAAGGCGAAGGAAGTAATAATTTTCGGCGTAACGCACGGAACGGTAAGAAAGGAAATAGGAGATCCGAAGAACCAGCTCTTGCTTGATGACTATAAATTCTGGAAAGGACCCTACGGCAACGTGGAAGTTGCGGGTTTAAGAGAAGTGATTAAAAGCAATCTTAAGCCGGAGTACATCAGCGTTAACGACAAAGCGCACACACTTGAGCATTCAATTGAAGCTCTTGTCCCCTTTCTTCAGCACTTCAATCCCGGAGTAAAGATCACGCCCATTATGGTAACACAGATGCCGTATGAAACGATGGACAAGATAAGCAGCGAGCTTTCAGGAATAATTGCCGATTACATTAAGAAGAACAATCTTACGGTTGGAAAAGACATAGCTTTTCTAGTTTCTTCGGATGCCACGCATTACGGGAAGGATTTCAATTTTGCGCCGTATGGGGAAGATGAGCAGGCGCATAAGACCGCAACAGAGAGGGACTTATTTGTTGCAAAAACAAATCTGAATAAGACACTGGACCTCGAGGCGGTAAACGCGTTAAACAGTGAACTTACCAGGGAGCAGGACCCGAAATATCAATCGCCTACATGGTGCGGAAAGTTTTCAGTCCCCTTCGGACTTCTTACAACGGTTAAGACGCTTGAAAAGCTGGGTCTTAAGGCCTCAGGAAAGGTCTTAGGGTATTCAGATACATGGACCGAAGGCGTAATGCCAATTAAACGTACAAACATGGGGATAACGGCCCCGTTTTCCCTCAAGCACTGGTGCGGCCATCTTTCGGCGGGAATATATTTAAATCAATAAACGTTTATTATTTAGCACCTTCAATGAGCCGAATAAAATATTAACTAATAGCGATGTCAAGATAAGCTCCTAGAACTACTCTATTAAAAACCACGGTAGTGGTTTCCTATCTGTAGCCCAGGGTTACAAATCCCTTTAGGGATGCCGTAACCCTGGGTTGAATAACAAAAAAACATACCCAAAACCACGCGAGTGGTTTTATATCTGTTACAGGGGATTCAGAGCCCAAGGTAAAGAACAAATCTCTATTCTAAAACAATATTCTATCCCGAAAACAAATTTCTACCCTAAGAGATATTTAGGATCGAATTTTATCCCAAAAGCCTCAAGCATTCTGACGTATTCGTCATGAAATGACTGCTTTTTGTGGTGCTCCTCCTGGTGTTCAATGTACCTGGAGACCTCGGGAATCTGGGAGTGTGAATATGAGAATGCACCAAAGCCGTCCTGCCACCTGAAGGGGCCATTACATAGATTTTTCTCATTGATAAACTTTGAAGAGAAATGTTTTACATCCCTTACTATGTCAGAGACATTCACATTAGGATGAAGTCCTATGAAATAGTGAATATGGTCCACTACACAGTTAATTGAGATCAACTTCTGACCTCTTTGCGTGATAATGCCCGTAATGTAACGGCATAGTTCATCCTTCATTTCAGGACTGATCAAGGGTTCTCTACCCATTGTGGAATGAACGATGTGAATGTAGATCTGTGAATACGTGTTTGCCATTGTTCTATATACCTCATGAATGTGTTCATTTATGGAAGGATATAGATATTGTTGTGAATTATTTCCCGAAATGCAATGTCTTGAGATATGATTGTGCGCCTCATAACAGATATAAAACCACTCGCGTGGTTTTTGTGTTCTTTTTTTGATATTTAACCCAGGGTTACGGCATCCCTAAAGGGATTTGTAACCCTGGGCTACAGATAGGAAACCACTCGCGTGGTTTTTTATATTTTCTTTGTTATCCAACCCAGGGTGCCTGCATCCGCTACCGCGGATTTGGGACCCTGGGCTACAGATGGGAAGCCGCTAACGCGGTTTTTAGTTTTGTAATTATGGATATTAAGATTGTTAGGAGATGATAATAAGGACAAAAAAAATGGTGCATGCTTTGGTTGCATGCGCCATTTTTTAGAATTTGGAAGGTTAGAGACTTTGGTTTTTTACGTTCCAGCCTCCAACGGTTAGAACCGGTTTGGTGCCGTTTAAGTCCTTTTCTTCATAGTAGCCTTTTATTATTCTTCTTTCTTTGGGAAGAAGTGAGATGTAGTTGTCATCCCAGAATACCGGGAGAACAGATTCTCCTCCCTGCCCTTTCAAAAGATTCAGGTCCACCTGGAAAGCTAGCTTGTCTGAAGGGTTGTAGAGTTCAACTGTTACAAAACGCCCCTTGGCTTCACGTCCGAACCTGTGCTTTACGTTAAGCTGTACGTTCTGAAGACTGCTAAGTGACGAATAGTCGGCATAGCCTTTAAGCGGCGTTACATACCAGTTTGTCTTTGCCGTATCCATATCGTCGGCCTGCGTTGAAAGAGTGTAGAAGTTGGTGCTTATTACTCTTCCTTTTGCGTCCATAAGCCTGAGATCTACAAAGTAAGCCTTCGACAGACCGCTTATTTCAGGGATAAGCACCGGCTTTTCTGTTGTATCGGCCTTAAGATTAACCGGAAGCTTTTTAGTGAACTTTTCCGTAAGATCCGAATTGAATACCCTTACTTCGGCCGTGAGGTTCTTTATCTCTTTTGCTGTCTGGTTTACGACTTCAACGCCGTTTGTGCCGTAGTTGTACTGAATGTGAACCGGCTCGCATGCTTTCTTTGCGCCGTAGAATGCTCCGTTCGGCATTAAATAATAGTCGTATAGCTGCCACCAGAGTTTGGGCCAGGCCGAGTTGTACATCCACTGTATTACGCCTGTAGCATTGGGCTTATTGGAAGCAAAGGCTTCAAACATGGCCCTCATGCCTTCATAGTTCATGAACTGGGCCTTTGTGCAGTAGTCTTCCAGATTATTAGCCGTGCCCATGCGGTTATTTAAGATTTCATTGTATCTGTCCACTGTATTAAACGCGTTGCCGCCGCAGTGGAAATCCCAAGCATCGTTTTTAGTTGCCGGCCACTGGCTTTCCTGCGGGAACATCTTTTTCATGCTTTCTAATGGAGGCACCTGAGGCCCGGGTCCCGTTTCAGTATTAAAGCCGTAAGCGCCGCCGAATTTCTTATCGACGTACCAGTACTGCGGCGGCACATAGTCGTAGGGCCCCAGCATCTTGACCGCGGTTTTGCCTGTAACAGTGCTTGTCCAGCTTTTGGCCGAAGCAAGAAAAGGCCTCGAGGGATCGTCTTTTTTCAGTACGTCCTGATAATTCTTCTCAAGTTCCGGGCGCGGAATTTTGTCGCTTCCGTAAACCCATACAAAGATTGACGGGTGGTTACGGAGCCATTTGATCTGATCCTGCCATGACTTAGTTATGAGTTTTATATCCTCGGGAGACTTGATCCCGCCGAATTCATCTACTTCCTTTCCAAGCGAAGCGGGCCATTCCCACTGGCAGCTCCAGCCGGTCATAATAAGAATGCCGTTTTCGTCGCAGAGGCTGTAAAGGTCCTCATTATTGCCCCAGAAGCCTTCAAGCCTGATGGTATTAAGGTTCATGTGGCGGGCGTATTCAACTTGTGTCTTATAGTTTTCATAGGTATTGTCGAGGAACAAGTTATCGACCCAGCCGCCGCCGCGGATTAAGATCTTGCGGCCGTTAAGCTTATAGCCCCTGTGACCGTTTTCATTTATATAGTCTGAAACTTCCCTTATTCCGAAGCGCGTTTCGCTGAGGTCTGAAACCTGGCTTCCGGTGTGGAAGGACAATTTCAGGTTGTAGAGTTCCGGTGTACCAAGGTCATTTGTCCACCAGATGCGCGGGTTTTTAACGTTAAGCTCTTTATATTCTTCGGGCAGGAATGTTACAAGTTTGTTTTCACCAGCTTCCAGTGTAACACTTTTTGTAAAGCGGATTGTGCCGATTTCCCCGATTAAGGTTCCCTGCACTTTTTTTGAAGTGTTATTCTTAACTTCAGCTGAAACAGTAAGTTTTGCCGATTTAAGAGTTTTAAGGTCGACTGTGCTTCTTACGAAGGGGAAATTGACGGATACATCTCCCGAAAGCCTCAGCTTTACCTCCCTGTAGAGGCCCATATTGCGGTCGGGGGATTTGGGGTTCCAGTCGACAAATCCCATTGTAGGTTCACCCGGAACCGGCGGGAAGACCTCGACAGCCAGGACGTTTTTCCCGCCCGGTCTGGCGATGCCTGTAACATTAAGTTCAAACTGGCGGAAAGAGCCTTCCAGTGTATCGCTTTTAGCAACAAGTTTTCCGTTGAGCCAAACGTTAGCGCGGTAGTTAATGCCGTCGAAAGCCAGTTTTACAAATTCCCAGCCCTTTTTAGCGGGAACTGAAAATTCAGTTCTGTACCACCAGGATTTAGTGAACTGGTCCTCGGGGATCTGGCTGAGGTTTTTGCCCACAAAAACATCCTTATAGACCTTATCATTTACAAGGCTGCCCATAACAGTAGAAGGCACCTGTGCGGGGTACCATCCTGCGGGGGTAAAATTTGCGCCTGAGATGACGTCTCCAGAGGCTTTAACCTGTTCAGAGGATTGAATGTACCATCCTTTTTTGAGCACGATGGTATTATCATCCTTCTTCTTAGCCATTAAAGGCGCAGATAAAAGGCCGACGAGGACAAGCGGTACAAGAAGCCTGTCCCTGAGAAGCTGAATTCTTATATTCATTCCTAAAGCTCCATTAAAACAAAAGTGAATAAGATGTAATAGACCGTTAATTATTCCTTATTTGGAATTCCGTTGCTGTAAGCTATGGCAAAGCAGGTGACGTAGTGCTGAGAATGGCTCATTGTAATTTTGAGGGATTTATCTTTTCCAAGGAACTCATTCAGTTCGCCAAAGAGCCTGACGGAAGGTTTTCCGCTCAATTCATTGTAGATTTCGATATCCTTCCACTTCCAGCTTTTATCCCAGGCATCCGTAAGGGCCTTTGCAACAGCTTCCTTGGCAGAAAAGCGTGCCGCAAGGTGCTGATATTTGTTAGCCTTGGACATACAGTAGTCGAGTTCAACCTGAGTGAAGACCTTATTTAAGAACTTATCACCGAAGCGGTCGACACTTTCCTTAATTCTCTCAATTTCAATTATATCTATGCCTATGCCTATAACCATATTAAAAACCTGCTGCCTGGCCGTATCCGCGAGGATCGGTTGCCCCGTAAAAAGTGTTGTTGTTTTGATCGATTAAAATGCCCTCGGCCCTTCCCAGTGTGCGTTCGCCGCCGAAAATATAACCCATATTTTTAAGATTTTCAAATGTATCTTTTGATACACCGAATGGCTCATAATAGAGTTCATCGGGCAGCCACTGGTGGTGGATTCTGGGTGCGTCAATTGCCTCTTGAATGTTCATATGGAAGTCGAGGACGTTCATAATTGTCTGCAGGACAACCGTAATTATTGTTGATCCGCCGGGAGAACCTATGACCATAAAAGGTTTATTGTCCTTAAGAACGATTGTGGGAGTCATAGAGCTAAGCATTCTTTTTCCCGGCTGAATAGAGTTAGCCTCGCTTCCAATGAGACCGAACTGGTTCGGCTCGCCCGGTTTTGCGCTGAAGTCGTCCATTTCGTTATTTAAGAGGAACCCGGCGCCCTCGACAACAAGCTTATTACCGAAGGAGGAATTAAGTGTAGTGGTAGTGCTGACGGCATTGCCGTACTGATCGGCTACACTGTAGTGTGTTGTCTGCATGCTTTCATGCATGGGTTCACTTCCGGGAAGGACGTCTTTTGAGCTGATGGCCCTGCCGGAGATTTTTGAGAAAATAGTTTTTGCGTATTCCTTTGAGGTAAGCCACTCTTTGGGGACGGGATAAAAAGCCTCATCGCCCAGGTGTTTTGACCTATCGGCATAAACGTATCTTAAGGCTTCAACCATTCTGTGTATATAAGTGCTGCTGTTCCAGTCCTCTTTGGTAAATGAATAGTTTTCAAGAATGTTAAGCGCCTCAATGAGCGCAATGCCGCCTGAAGAAGAAGGAGGCATGGAAACGATATTATAGCCCCTGTAGGTGCCCTTTACGGGTTCTTTTTCAACGACGCTGTAGTTCTCAAGGTCCTCTTTTGTAATAATTCCGCCCATTTGGCGCGACTGCTGTTCGATCAGTTCGGCTATTTCCCCTTTGTAAAAACCGTCTTTCCCCTTTTCCTTAATGAGGCTGAGGGTTTTAGCCAGATCTGGCTGCTTAAAGACAAATCCTTCCCTTAAGGGTTCGCCGTTATGAATAAAGACCTTTGAAGATGAAGGGTACTTCTGAAACTGTGAGAATTCTGAGGCCATTGCCTCTGAAAGCCTAAAGCTTAAAGGAAAGCCGTCTGTAGCAATGTCAATTGCAGGCTGGATTACGTCTTCAAGCTTCATTGTGCCGTAATGTTCGAGGGCATAAATAAGTCCGGCAACGCTTCCCGGGACGGCGGAGGAAAGGAAGCCTTCTGTACTTTTTGCGAGGTCGAAATTCCCCAGGCTGTCCAGGTACATATTTTTAGAGGCCCTAATGGGGGCTTTCTCGCGGTAGTCCAGAGCGATATCCTTGCCGTTTTTAAGGTGGATAACCATAAAGCCTCCCCCGCCCAGATTTCCGGCAGGGGGATAAGTGACTGCAAGAGCAAAGCCCGTGGCAACTGCGGCATCAACGGCGTTGCCGCCGCGTTTCAGAATAAGTAGCCCCACCTGTGAGGCAAGATCGCTTGCCGAGACCACCATGCCTTTTGTTCCCCTTACAGGGTCGGGTGAAGCTGCCTTAAGCGTGCCGCAAAGTGCCAGAAGGATTAGCAGCAATAAAGCCTTACTAGAAAAGTTTAATGTGCGCATCTACATTTAATCCTTTTTCATTCAGCTGCTGCAGGAGCGTTTTAGTAAGTTCGTTAACCTGCTGCATTGAGGCTTTGACGTCTTTTAAGAGGCTTTCGTCGTAGAGAAGCTTGCCGACGTTATTATTCTTCTGTGTTGTTTCGTCTGTAAGCTTATTTATTTTACCTATAAGGTCGTTTGTGTTTTTCATAACGGACTGGATTTCGTTCAGAGAGGAACTGATCTTATCCTTATTTTCCCTGATGAAAGTTGTAGTTTCCTTAGTCAGTTCCGCCCCGTTAGAAGAAAGCTGACGGATGTTCTGGCGGTTTTCATCGATCATTATGTTAAGCTTGGAGCTGATGGATGCAAGATTTGCAAGGGAAGATTTCATCTGGGCATTAAAATCCTTATCGGACAGAACGCCGTTAATGGAAGAAAGTGTAACTTCCACCTCTTTAATAATTTTCACGAGGTCGCCCTGCACGGAGCCCAGCATAGCCATAACGGCGGGGACGTCGGCATAAAACTGCCCATGCTGCAGTTGTTTATAGTCCAGGGGCTTATCCGAGGTGCCCGGTTTAATTTCCACCTTTTTTCCGCCCATAAGGTCGAGCATTGAGACTCCGAAGGTGGCATCTTCCTTAAGTTTCACGTCGGGTTCCAGTTCAGCCGAAACGATAGCTGAATTTCCTGAGATATTAATTTCCTGAACAGTTCCCTTTCTGACACCGTTAACGGTAACGATATCCCCTTTTTCGAGGCCGTTAGCCGATTCAAACTGAATATTGACAGTTTTAATATCCTGGTTAAACCGATAGTTTTTTGCCCATCCGAATATCCAGATAAGGAGCAGCAGGGCAAGAAGCGAAGTAACACCGACCTTAATTTCCGTTTTTCTCTGATCTTTCATAAGTTAATTTTTCTTTATTCAGAAATTCCGTTAATTGTCTGATATCAGTTGAATCGATCTGTTTGCGGTGTAAGATGGACTGGAGCTCGTCCATGAAGTCCTTTCCCTTATTAATGTCGTAGTTGTCGTTGTTTTCAACTACTTCCACGTACTCATTAATAATGGATCTCAGAGTATCCTTGTACTGGTCGTCCTTGATCAAAGCGATTTTCTTTTCAGTTTCCTTCTGGACTTTACTTACAACAAAAGGTTTAGCCCAGCGCAGGAGGACACCTTTATGGTTCCTGAATATATAGATTCCGGAGCCGAGAAGGATAGTCAGTATTATAATTGCAGTAACGAAGCATCCTTTTTTCATGAGTCTTTATTAGGGATATCTATTGGGGTTAAAACTTCAATCTGGACCTTTTTAACTCGTCTATTGACGATTTCCTTGACCGTAAATTTATGATTTTTATACGTAAAATTATACCCCTGCAGAGGAATTGTTCCGGCATAATTCAGAATGAATCCGCCAATAGTGTCGTAATCGTCGTTTTCAGAATAAAGGTCTATATGCAAAAGTTCATTTATCTGGTCGATAGAAGTTTTCCCGAGCACGAGGTAGGAATTTTGTGAAAGTTCAGTGATTTCATTTTCCTCCTTATCGTATTCGTCCCTTATGTCGCCCACTATTTCCTCCAATATATCCTCGAGGGAAATAAGTCCCGCGGTGCCGCCGTACTCATCGACAACGATGCCAATATGCATTTTTTTCTCGAGGAATTCGTGCATAAGGTCGCTTATGAGTTTAGTTTCGGGGAAGAAAAGCGCCTTACGGGCAAGTTTATTGAGTGAGAGGGTTTTCTTCATCTCGTCGTTTTTGAGGTAAGGCAGCAGATCCTTGGCGTAAATAATTCCAATTACCTCATCGAGGTTTGAGTGGTAGAGGGGAATTCTGCTGTGGCCTGATTCCGAGATAGTACTCATCAGTTCGTCGAAACCCGTATCGTCGGGGATTGCTGTAATATCTACCCTGGGGGTCATGACCTCGCGGACTGTGACCGTTCTGAAGGAAACCAGTCCGTGGATGAGTTCCTGTTCTTCCTCAACGATCGTTCCCTTTTCTATTCCAAGGTCGGCCAGTTCAGTAAATTCCGAAGACAAGATGGCGGTTTTGGACTTATCGACCTTAATTTTGGACACGAGGACGCGTATTATGTCTGTAAGCGTTTTAGAGACCGGGTAGACCACGACGCCGATCCAGTACAAAGGAATACTTACCATTTTAGAGAAAGTAAGAGGGTACTTGCTGGCCCAGATTTTGGGAGTAATTTCGCCTATAAAGAGGATAAGGAGCGTAATTGAAACAATCTGGATTGTAAGGGCGAGTTCCTCGTTAAACCCGTAGGTCCTGGCAATATCAAGGGCCAGTGTTACAGATATAATAGTAATGGCAACATTGATTACAGTGTTGCACAGGAGAATTGTTACAAGGAGTCTTCTCGGGAATTCGAGGAGGTTAAAAATATACCCGCCCAAGAGCGGGTTTTTGATTTTAATTTCATTGACCTTGTTCTTGTCCAATGAAAACAGTGCAATTTCGCTTCCCGAGAAGAAAGCAGATAAAATTAATAATCCGGTTAAAAGTGCTATTTTAAAATACCAATCAATTTCCAAAAAGCTGGTGATTCCTATAATGTTCTACATAGAGAATTAACTTAGAATGGTAAATCATCATTCTCATCGGCAGCCGGGATATTGGGTTCGTTAAAGCCTGCAGGCTGTGAGGATGCGCCGGATTCCCTGATATTATTGGAATATTCCGGAGCGGCTCCTCCTGCGGTTTCCCTGGTTGCGTCGATGGGGATCATTCTTTCGCAGACGACTTCCGTAGCAAAGCGTTTAATGCCTTCCTTATCGGTATAGTCTCTTTTAGTAAGTCTTCCTTCGACGTATACTCTTTTGCCCTTTTTAAGGTTGTCCCTGTAGTAGTCAGAGAGGCTAAAAGCAACGACGTTATGCCAGGTAGTTTCGTTCTGCCAGTTACCGTCCTTATCCTTAAAGCTATGGTCGGTAGCGACACCAAAAGAGGTAACAGCGATGTTATTTGCTGTAAATCTTGTTTCTGCATCTTTCCCGAGCCTTCCGAGCAGCATAATTCTGTTTAATGAGAAAGCCATATTCCCTCCAGTAAAAAATAGTTTTATTTCAATAATAATTTACAATTAATTAGACGAGATGCAATATATTCCCCGTGGAAAAGGTGATTTTCCGGGGGAAAATAGCACATTATCATTCTTTAGTAGTAACTATAAAAACGTCTTTAAAGTTCTTTTTTTTCAGATCTTTTGCGGCTTTTTCGGCATCAAATCTGGTCATAAAACCTTCGAGACGGACCACAAAAAGGCCGTTATCGGGATTAAGTTTCACGATAAGGTTCTTCCCGAGTTTTCTCTGGGCAGTAAGGGCAAAATCTGACGCATTAGCATCAGAGCTGAAAGCTCCGAGCTGGACAGCGTAGTTACCCTGGTTTTTTACAACTTTTCTAACCTCCTGGACAGGCGGCTGAATTTTTACGGTTTCAGGCTCTTCGTCCTTAATCTGGCGGTCTACGGGCACTTTTGTCTGCAGGTGTCTCAGTGAGTCGGGCACGCCGCCTGAAATGCCGTCTGAGATGTCAGAGGAATCGGGCGGCAGCGGAGCCGAAGAATCCGAGAAAGCCACCTGTGAATTTTTGTTCATATCAGCCATTGACTGGTCCTCTTTAGGGGTAGAAGAGCAACCGTAAAGGATTGTAGCTGCAAGCAATAAAGACGGAATAGTTCTTATAGTTTTACTCATAATGAAGTCTTAAAAGTTGATTAAAGTTCAAAGCGAAGATATAGAATATTTCATCAAATTCCCATTAAAATTTAACGGGTTTTGAGTACTTTTTTAAGGGATAAGGGAGAATTAAATTAACTAAAAAAGCCCGGAAACTGAGGGGTTCCGGGCTTTCTGTTATAAGTGTTAAAATACATTGCTCAGGTTTGTGTGCAGGAGACTATTTCTCTCATTTCAGGAGCATGAGTTTTTTAGAATCCCTGAACGCACCAGCCTGAATGGTATAGATATAAATGCCTGAAGGGAGTGAGGATGCATTGAACTGGACGGAATGATTTCCGGCTGTTTTGTATTCATTAAGAAGAGTTGAAACTTCCTTACCCAGCATGTCATAAACTTTTAATGTTACCATTCTACTCTCAGGGATTGAGTAGTTTATGGTTGTGGACGGATTAAACGGGTTCGGATAGTTCTGGGAAAGTGAAAAACTTTCTGGCAATGAGGCGTTATCCTTTTTAACGTCTGTCAGGATTACTCCATCTTCTCTGAATACATCCAAGCCTTTATAAGTCCCGATCCATTTATTGTCTAGCTGATCAACAGCAATGGAAATGACATTTCGGTCTATAATTCTGGAATTGATTTTATTGTAAACAGTCCAGTTTTGCCCGTCAAACTTGGCTAAACCCGATCCCATAGTCCCCATCCATTTATCCCCATGCTCGTCAACAGCAATTGAGGTAATTCGATTATACTGGTCAGCAAAGCTCCTCCGTGCGAAGGTCATGTGAATATCAACTACTTCACCGGTTTGGGTATTTAATTTTGAGAGGTACTTTTGTGTACCAACCCAGAGATATTGTCCCTCAATTGTCTGGCAGGTTATTTCTGCTTCAGCAGAGAAGCTTACCCATTGCTGCGCATAGCAGTAAGAAGATAAAATGATGATAACAGAAAGTACTTTTAGAAATTTTATTTGTTTTGTCCTCAATAGTTGTTGAACTGGAACGGATCTGAAACAAAACTGATTATTTATAGATTTATACTGGTAATATGTGGAAATTTATTTCTTTTATTGCTGAAGTATGTGATTAGAGCCGCATTAGCAATAATTTTATAATCTCCTATATAATTATATGGCGACGGAGGCCGTTTTCGGAAAAATTATTGAAAAAAATTGTAAAAATTTGTAGATAAGTTAAAATATTTAGCTGGAAAATGAAAGTGCGGGGCGGAAAATAAAAAAAGGCGGGGTTTGCCCGCCTTTTTTAAAGGAAGAATTATCTCAGAATTCTTAGAATCCGTAGCCTACGCCGAAGCTGATGCCCTGGATGTTCATGCCGCTTGTGGCGGGAAGAGCAACGCCGTTGCCGAGCTGGAGATTTATGTCGCGGTCTTTGCCGATAAGGTATTCATATCCTAAATCAAATGTCAGGCTTGCAACCTTATAGCTGGCGCCGACTGAAACGGCATTGTAGCTGATGCTCGGGAAAAGGATGTTGTATGTTTCATCCGGAGCCGGGGCGGGATCTATATAATATCCGCCTCTTACTGTAAAGCTGTTATTTATCTGATATTCTGTTCCGAAACGGATCTGTGTGGCGTCTTTCCAGCCCAGGGTGAAGACGTTCTGTTTTGCTCCTGAAAGAGCTGCCTGCCATTTGGCATCGTCGTAATTGGCAACAAACTGGTCTTCACTCTTTGACCACTGGCTGTACTGTGCGTCTGCCGTAATAACCCAGTTCTCAACCGGGCGGACAGCAACGCCTCCTGAGACCCACATCGGCCAGGCTACGTCACGGCTGAACTTGCTTTCCGAGGCCATGCCGACGGCAGCCATGCCGGGGTTCTTTGCCGTTCCGTCCATGCTTACTGCAGTTTTTGTCCTGAATGAAGCACCCAGGCTTATCATTTCGTTTACCTTGTAGTGTGCCCCGAGTGTGACACCATAGCCCAGACCTGTTGAGGATTCAGAAAACTGGAATACATAGGTCTGTCCGTTTTGGGGCGACTTCATTGCAGCAGGCTTTTTAAGGTCGAACATTCCGTAGAAGATATTGAATGCCGCGCCGACGGATAAGTTTTCGCTTACCTTATAAGCTACGGCAGGAGAAATGTCCACTACAGCAATCTTGCTCATCCATTCAACAGGCGTTCCGTTGCTCATTTTTACAAGATCCTTACCGTTCCATTCGGAGCCTAAGCCTGCAGGCACATAAACGCCCAAAGCAAAGGTAAAGTCCTTTGCAGGTTCAAAGCTTAAATAACCCATCAAATTAGGTGAAATGTAATGGTTGACTTTGGTTTTCGTATCAATTCCAAGCACAGGTATTTTTAATGTACCGATTGGAATTACGTCTGTTGAAAACAGGCCAATATAGTTGCCTTTTAACTGGCCGATGCCTGCCGGATTCCAGTAAATTGCAGTATAGTCGTTGGCAAGACCTACAAAAGATCCTCCCATACCTAATGATCTTGTGCCGATTGAGTTAAGGCTGAGACCATTAGAAAAAATGCAGCCTGTAGCAATTAACAGTGCGGCTGCCAAAGATAGTATTTTTTTACTCACGAGACCTCCCAAGTGATTTTTTGATTATGAACTAATTCTCAGAAGAATAGACATACTAAACGCCGCTCTAGCTGATGGTAAGCAGAACGGTATCTTTTTCTACTGAGCTTCCCTCCTTTACGAAAATTTCTTTAATTATGCCTGAAGACGGCGCGTGCAGATCATTTTCCATCTTCATGGCTTCAAGAATCACAACCGACTCGCCCATTTCAATTTTATCACCAACCTGTTTCTTAATTTTTAAGATCATCCCCGGCATGGGAGACTTAATAAGATCGTGGTGATTTTCCTTGTTCTTAATGTTCTGCAGTTCCTGGGCTTTTTCCTGCAGTTTTGTTCTGATGGTAGTTTCAAAATAGTGGCCATCAACCAGAAAACCGAATTTCTCCCGGCTTAAGGCAGTTGTAGTAATGTCAAATACCTTATTGCCAAGTTTCAAGAGATAAGAATACTCGCTTACTTTAAGGATAGAGTATTCAATCTCCTTTTCATTAAAAAGGATCTTCCCGGAATCGAGCAGCTTGAAAACCCTTTTATTACCATTTACAGTTGCAACGTACTCATTCATAGAGCCTCCCCGTCCATTTGTTGCCTTCAGGGACCTTATTTTCAGTCGGGCCCGGCTCAAACATTTTCGACTTCAGCAAAACGGCAAGAATTGAAACGGCATCTTCATATTCCTGCGCCTGTTCGCTTTTCCATTTATCGGGGATTAAAGGGATGAAAACATCCTCAACAAAGTTTATGTCAAAAGAACCGTTTATAAACTGCTCCTGTTTTAAGACCCAGCGGCAGGCGGCTATATTGGTCAGAACGCCTGCAATCTTGTATTCGCCGAGGGCCCTTTTCATTCTTTCAATTGCCTCCTGCCTTGTTCTGTCCCACGCAATGACTTTGGTAAGAAGAGGGTCATAAAACATGGATACATTAGAGAAGGGGTCAATTCCTGTGTCGACCCTGATACCTATTCCGTCGGGCCTACGGTGCAGTTTGATGTGGCCCGTTGAGGGTACAAAGTTGTTATCCACGTCCTCGGCATAAATACGGCATTCTATAGCATGGCCGTGAATGGAAATGTCCTCCTGCTTAAAAGAAAGGGGTTTTCCTTCGGCAATTCCTATCTGTTCTTTTACAAGGTCCAGGCCCGTTATGAGCTCGGTTACGGGGTGTTCCACCTGCAGCCTTGTATTCATTTCGAGGAAATAAAAGTTTTTATTCTTGTCCACCAGAAATTCAATTGTGCCCGCATTATAGTATCCGCAGGCCCTGGCCGCGTTAATTGCGGCAGTAGTAAGTTTTTCTCTTAAGGCCTCATCGACAAAAGTTGACGGGGCCTCTTCAATTACCTTCTGATGGCGCCTTTGAACCGAGCAGTCGCGTTCAAAAAGGTGCGCGTAGCTGCCGTGGCGGTCGGCAATTATCTGGACCTCTATATGTTTCGGGTTCTCGATAAATTTTTCTATATAGACCTCAGGGTTTCCGAAAGCTTTCTGTGCTTCGTTCTGTGCCGCCGAGAGTGAAGGTTCAAAGTCCTCTTCAGATGAAACCTTCCGCATTCCTTTACCGCCGCCTCCGGCGGAGGCTTTAAGGAGAATGGGGTAGCCGATTTCGCGGGCAGTCTTCTTCCCTTCTTCGATGGAAGTAATAGGGCTTGTAGTGCCGGGAACGATAGGGACGTTTGAATTGGACATGAGCCTGCGGGCCGAGGTCTTATCGCCCATTAGTCTTACGGACTTACTTTCAGGCCCGATAAAAATAATGCCTGAGTCTTCAACGGCTTTAATAAAATCTGCGTTTTCGGACAAAAATCCGTATCCCGGGTGGATTGCCGAAGCGTTGATCTTTTTTGCAAGATCTATAATTTTAGGGATATTTAAATAAGATTCTGAGGAGGGGGAAGGGCCGATAAAGTAGGCCTCATCCGCCAGGCGTACATGAAGGGAGTCTTTATCCGCCTCGGAGTACAGGCAGGCAGAAGTAATTGAGAGCTCGCGGCATGCTTTAATAATGCGCACAGCTATCTCTCCCCTGTTAACAATCAGAATTTTTTTTATCAAAAAACACCTACTTTAGTTCAACAATAGTAACGCCATCCCCGCCCTGTTCAATGCCTGCAAAGTAGAACTTGTCCACCTGGTCGTGTTTGGTAAGGATCTCCTTAACCATTCTTTTAAGCGCCCCGGTGCCTTTGCCGTGAAGGATCTCAACTCTATCCAGTCCGGCAGTATTGGCATTATCCAGGAATTTTACGACTTCAAATTCAGCCTCTTCAGGTTTCTGGCCGCGGATATCGATCCTTACGTTAGCCGAAGTGCTCTGGTAATTTGATCTGTAGTCGGTTTTTACTTCCGCATCTTTCTTTTTTGCCGGAAGGAGCTCATCGAGCTTTACCTGGATTCTGAAATTGCCTACAAGTAAAACAGCCCTGTTTTTATCGCGTTCGATTTCAATTATTTTACCTGCGGTCTGGGAGTTCTTAAGCTGAGCAAAATCGCCAGGTGCAAATATATGATTTTTGCCGATTGTGTCAACATCGGGCTCGGAGATTAATTTCTTATTCCCGTTCTTTAATTCCTCAATTTCACGCTTGGCGTCGCGGATTGCTTCGCTCTTTGCGTTGGATTCTTTTATCTGGCGGATTGCCTGTTCAACTTTTTTATTAACGTCCTTAAGGTAATCCTCAGCGCTTGATTTAGCCTTCTGCAGGATCTCTTTTTTCTGCGATTCAATCCTCTCGAGGTTAGTCTGGTAGAGGTTAGCAAGCCCTTTAAGCCTTGCGTTTTCAATTTCCGAAGTCCTTAGTTTCTGCTCGAGTGCGCGGGATCTTTTTTCCAGTTCAACAAGAAAGTCCTCCACTTTCGTTTTATCCGAATCGAGGTAGCTCTTGGCAAGTCCAAGGAAATTTTTCTCAAGGCCGATTCTTTCAGCCACTTCGAAAGCGTAGCTGGAGCCAGGGAGCCCCTGGTTAAAGCTGTAAGTAGGAAGGAGCCTCTCGTTATCGAATTCCATGGAAGCGTTTTCAAATCCCGGCTGCTCATTTGCAATAATCTTCAGGCTGCCGTGGTGAGTTGTTGCAAGGACGATAGAATTTTTCCTCTGCAGTGTAACAAGTACGGCTGTAGCCAGTGCCGCGCCTTCAGCGGGGTCTGTGCCCGTACCGATCTCATCGAGGAGCACTAGTGAATTTTCATCTGCGTTGTCCAGGATATTTTTAATGTTTGACAGGTGCGAGCTGAATGTACTTAAGTCGTCCTCAATTGACTGCTGGTCGCCTATGTCGAGCAGTATATTATCGAAAAAGTGCAGGTTGGAATCCGGTGCCGCAGGAATCGGGATGCCGGAAAGAGCCATTATGGCCAGGATTCCCGTAGTTTTCAAGACAACGGTTTTACCTCCTGCGTTAGGCCCCGTAATAAGAATAACGTTTTTATCTGAAATTTCAAGGTTCAGGGGTACTGCTGCCGAGCGCCCGAGTTTTTTTAAGAGAAGCGGGTGTCTTGCATCCATGAGCCTCATGGGCTGAGAGTTATTAAGTGAAGGGAAAGACCCTATTATTTCAAGAGAGTACTTGGCACGGGCAAAAATACTGTCGAGGTTTGAAACGGCCTCAAGTGCCTGTTTAAGCTGCGGGCTATATTCCCCGATTCTTCTTGTCAGCTCTCTTAAGATCTTTTCAATTTCCCTTTTCTCAGCGAAATTAAGTGACAGGATCTCGTTATTGAGTTCAAGGGTTTCCTCGGGTTCGATGTAGACCGTCTGGCCGGAGGAGCTTTCAGAATGAATAAAGCCTTTAACGTGTCTTTTGTGTTCACTTTTGACGGGAACGACCATGCGTCCGTCGCGCTGGGTCACGTAGTCATCGCGTACGAGATAGCTGTCGCTTAAGTCCTTTAATATTCTGTTAATTACCTTGCCGAGCGTATCGGTTTTATGGCGGATTTCGTCGCGGATTTCCCTTAATTTCGGGCTGGCGCTATCCCTCACGTCGCCATTTTCGTCAATAATTTTGCTGATATTATGTTCAAAGACCTTGTCTACAAAAAGCATATCAAGGAACCCCGAAGCGATACTTCCGGCTTCGGTTTCAGACTTCAGGAACTGGAATAGTTTTCTGGAAGTCTCGGCAAGTGTAAGGATATCCAGAATAGACTTATTAGTCAGGACTGCGCCTTCGATTGCGCTTCTTGAGAGGTCATCCCTCAGGTCAGGAAGGTAGCTAATGGGTGGAAAGTCGTTTTTAATGAGGATTTCCGTAGCCTCTTTGACGTAGCTACCCTCGAGGGCTGCAAGGCGGAGGTTCTGCAGCGGCTGAAGTTTCAGGACTTCCCTTTTTCCCGGTTCGGTATAAGCGTAACGGGCAATAAACTGTAAAACTTTTGAGAATTCGAGCTTTTCTAATACGGTTATTGATATCATTTATCGTGCTTCTTTTAATTATACAACTGTCAAAAAACAGGCTAAAGGTGTTTTATCTGGCTGCAATTTTAGGCATCTGCCTGCTTTTGGCTTTTTTTGTAATAACAGTTTTTTTTACTTTTTTGTTCTTTTCAGCAGCAGACAAAGTATCTTTTGCAGCGGTTACTTCAGTCCCGTTTTTCTTTAATTCCGCCTTATCCTTATTTTCGATGTAGTCTCTTACGAAGTTCTTGCCTCCTATCATAAAATCTATAGTTTTTGGCATCAATTCATAGACCGAGCCGTATAAGAGTGATTTATCCTGGGCTTTTTTACCCGGGACGTTGAAAATATTAAGAAAAAGGAAAATGCCGCTAATAATAAAAATGATCTGTATGGTGCCGGTCAGGCCCCCCAGGAGCTGATTAGCAAACTTGCCGACTTTATCGTGGGGGTGGACCATTCTTTTAATAATTGATGTAAGAACAATTACAATAAGGAAAATTAGTATTCCGGCCGCAATTTCAGCAAGGTAAATTTCCTGATCCATCATCGGGGCGATCAGTGTACCTGCTTTAGCAGCAAATTTAACTGCAAGGAATATTCCGAGGAAGATGCCGAGCAGGCCGATAATCTTTCTTACCAGCCCGTCTTTATAGCCAAGGATAAACCCCACGAGCACCAGTCCAATTATGATAAAGTCGACGTAGTTCACTTCTTATGCACCCAGTACTTTCTCAACGATTGATTTAACTACTTTTCCGTCGGCTTTGCCTTTAAGCTCTTTCATAGCCAGGGGCATAAGTTTGGGGAAATCGGCTTTTGACGCTGCACCGGTTTCAGAAGCAAGTCTTCTTACTGTATCCTCAACTTCCTGTTCAGTCAGCTGTTTAGGCATATATTCCATGATGATCTTCATTTCGGCTTCTTCCTTATCGGCCAGGTCATCTCTTTTTGCGGCTCTGTACTGTTCAATGGAATCTTTTCTTTTCTTAGCGGCGGTTGAGAGCATGCGGATTTCCTCTTCCTCGTTCAGGGTTTTACCCGAGCCGCTTTTTTCAAATTCCAGAATAAGTGCGCGAATTGACCTGATGGTTTCGAGACGGAGCTTATCGCCCGACTTCATGGCATTTTTCAGGTCCTCATTAATTTTATCTTTTAAGCTCATGTTCAGCTCCTAGAATGTGTGTTATTAGGCAATAAAATCAGGATTTTTGTACTTACAAATATATCAAAAATTAACATTTATGAAATAATCATCCCTCAGGAATTTTCAAATTCCCGGGGAGTTCAAACACGTTTCCCGTAACGGTGCGGAAGCTGCTGAATATGCTGTAGACCAGGCTGCCGATTTCCTCAGGCGTAACCATTATGCTTTCGTCTTTAACCCATGAACGGTTCTCAGGCGAATCAATAACCATAGGGGCCACACAGTTTGCGCTCAGAGAAATTTCCTTTCCCTCCAGTGCCAAAAGCTTAACCATATAGTTCAGGGCGCTTTTAGAGATAGCGTAGGAAGATCTTTTTACCTCGGGGCGGCTTGCAGCCATTGAAGAAGTAAAGCAGATTGAGCCGCCGGCTGAGTCTTTGACGAGGCTTGCGAACTTACGGGCGATAAGGAAAGAAGAAACAAAGTTCATTTTAAGCATTGTCTGCAGCTGGCTTAAGGGGGTTTCCCATATTGCAGTGCCGGCATTAAAGCCTCCGATTGTATTGAAGAGGAAGAGGAGTTTTCCACGTCCCGGCTTAACTGTGCTGAAAGCCTTTTCAACCTCCTCCTCAAGCGAGAGGTCGCCAGTTGCGATAGTCTGGCAATTGGGTCCCTTAAAGGTAATTTTTGAGGGGGTTCTGTCGAAAAGGTAAATTGTGCTGAAGTCCTTATTTTCAAAGGAGTTCATAACGCCTCTACCCAGTTCTCCCCCGGCGCCGAATATGAGCAGTTCCTTTTGCATTTTGTCCTCAGTTTATTATTCTATTATTTAGCGAAGTTAAAGGAAAAACACAAATGCATGGAGCACGAAGATAAAACGTTCGACGTTCTACGTTCTACGTTCGACGGTTTTTGAACGGCAGGGGCGTAAGAAATTTCAATTGGGGGGAGTTTATTTTAATTTGTCAATTCTTTATCTTCAAAGGTCAATTCAAGAGGGTAAAAATGAGTACGGGCAAAAAGGATCAGGAATTAGTCCGGGGTCTGAATCTGCTTGCTGCAGTGATGATCGTTATCGGTTCGATGATTGGTTCTGGAATCTTCCGCAAGCCTGCTACAATGGCAGGTCAGCTCCTCTCACCAGAATTGCTTCTTATTGTTTGGATTGCCGCGGGCCTCATCAGCTTTATCGGGGCTCTTACGAATTCTGAAATTTCAGGCATGATAGATGAAACAGGCGGGCAGTACGCTTATTTCCGCATCATGTACGGGGATTTTACGGCTTTTCTGTACGGCTGGGCAACGCTTTCAGTTATACAGACAGGAAGCCAGGCCGCAATTGCCTACGTGTTTTCAGAGTATCTGGGATACTTTTTCAAATATCCCCATTTTTCAAAAGAGATTGAGCAGATTGCGGTTTACATGCCGCTTGTGGGAGATATTTTCCCTTTGAAGGACTTTGGAACGAAAGCAGTAGCCATACTGACTATAGGTTTTCTGACCATTGTAAACTACATAGGCGTAGTTTTTGGCGGTGCGGTGCAGACGGTAATAACAATAATAAAAATTGCCTCAATAATACTACTTTCACTCCTAATACTTTTAGTTGGCCAGGGTGCATTTTCGAATGTATATACAGGCTTCAACATCCCCTCACAGAGCGGACACAGCATGCTTTCGATGATAGGGCTTGCACTGGCAGGAGCCTTCTGGGCCTATGACGGGTGGAACAACGTGACATTTGTCTCAGGGGAAGTTAAAAACCCTAAGAGGAATGTTCCTCTTGCCCTGCTAATAGGAACCTTTGCCGTAATAGTAGTTTACGTTTTAATTAATATAGCTTTTCTTTATGTGCTCCCGATTGACAGGATGGCCCACTCCCCTCTTGTTGCGGCTTCGGCAGCCGAGATAATATTCGGTCCCGTGGGGGCAAGCATCATATCCATTGCAGTAATTGTTTCCTCGTTCGGAGCCTTAAACGGGAGCATTTTATCGACGGCAAGAGTGATGTATGCCATGGCAAGAACGAAACTTTTTTTTAAAAGTCTGGGTTGGGTACATGAGAGGTATAAGACTCCGTATGTATCGCTTGCAGTAATGGGAACGTGGGCTGCAGTTCTTGTTTTAACAGGGTCTTTTGACGTCATAACCGATTACGTGATGTTTGCGTCGTGGCTTTTTTATGCCCTGGGAGCATTTGGAGTTTTTATACTGCGAAGGAAGATGCCCCAGGCCCCGAGGCCCTACAAGGTATGGGGTTACCCCTTTACGCCCGCAATTTTTGTAATATTTTCTGTAGTATTTCTGCTTAACACGCTTATTTCCGAGACACAGAACGCAAGGATGGGGCTGGTTTTAGTTTTGAGCGGGGTTCCACTATATTTTTATATGAAGTGGAAGGCAAAAAACAGCAAGCCTGCAGTGGTAAGACTCGAAGAAAAATAATAAATTTAAGACATTAGAAAATATCGATTAACATTCTGAATAATATGGAAAAACAAAAAAAGAAATTTGTAATTGTTGATGCCATGGCGCTGGCCTACAAGGCATATTTTGCCTTTATGGGCAGACCGCTGGCAAATACAAAGGGAGAGCCCACATCCGCGGTTTTCGGTTTTATAAGCCAGCTTTTGAAAATCCTGGAAGTAAATAAACCGGATTACATAGCCGTAGCCTTTGACTCGAAGGAAAAGACCTTCCGTCATGAAAGGTACGATCAGTACAAGTCGACGCGTCTTGCGATGCCTGAGGATATGATTTCACAGCTGCAGAGGATAAAAGACGTTGTTGAAGCCTTTAACATCCCGATTTATATTGTGCCCGGCTATGAGGCGGATGACATAATAGGTACAGCCGTAAAGAAGGCCGAGGAGATGGGGCTGGAAGCTTTTGCCATTACGCCTGACAAGGACTTCAACCAGATTATTACGCCTAACATAAAGGTGATAAAGCCCGGCAAAACGACAGATGAGATTGTTGTAATTGACGAGGCTAAGATTAAAGAAGATTTCGGCTTTGAGCCGATCCAGATGATTGATTATCTTGCGCTCATTGGCGACAAGTCGGACAACATACCGGGAGTTGCAGGCATAGGTCCGGTTGGAGCTCTGCCATTAATTCATCAGTACAAGACGATTGAAGGCATTTATGAAAATATTGAGCAGATAGACAAGCCGGCATTAAAGCGCAAGCTGATTGAAGGGAAAGAAAACGCATTCCTTTCCAAGGAGTTGGCAACAATTCATACCTCTGTTCCATTTGAATGCGACATAAAGAAAACGGAATTAAGAAGGCCGGACCTGGAGCGCCTGAAGAAGATCTTTGAGGAGCTGGAATTCCGCAATTTCTTTGCGCGCGTGGAAAGGATTACCTCGGGCAACGGCAAAAAAGAAGCTTCGCCGCAGAAGGAAACTACGGCTGAGACAGAGGCAGTACAGGAAGCACCACAGTCTGAAGTGACTTCATTTAACCGTGAGCTCATTAAGTATCACCTGATGGTAGACAAAAAAGGAGCCGAGGAGCTGGCTTCAAGGCTGATGAAAACCGAGCAGTTTGTTTTTGATACAGAGACAGACTCGCTTAACTGTTTTGACCTTAATCTCGCAGGCGTATCGTTTTCCACAAAGCCTAAGGAGGCTTATTTTGTTGCAATAAATCCATTTATGGAAACCGGGGATCTTTTCCAGAAAGACATGACAAACAGGCTGAGCATAGATGAGTTTGTAAGGATCTTTAAGCCGGTATTTGAAAATGATAAGATCAGGAAGATATGCCAGAATGGGAAGTTCGATATCGGTTCACTCAGGAAATACGGGATTGAAGTAAAGAATTTTTACTTTGACACGATGATTGCAAGTTACGTCCTGGACCCGGATCAGAAGCACGGGCTGGATGAATTGTCCATTAAGTACTTAAATTACAAGCCCATTCCGCTTACGGCCTTAATCGGGAATAAAAAAGAAGCCTCGAAGATATTTGACGTACCGGCAAGCGACCTGGCCGAGTATTCGTGCGAGGATTCGGATGTGACGTACAGGCTTTATAATATCCTGACAAAAGAGCTGGAGGAGAATAACCTCACGGAGCTGTGCAGCAAGGTTGAATTCCCTCTTGTTCCTGTCCTGGAAGATATGGAGCGCGAAGGGATAAGAATAGATACGGATATACTGAAAGTCCTCAGCAATGACCTTCAGATACTGCTTGATAACTACACGAAAAAGATTTTTGAGCTTGCAGGAGAAGAGTTTAACGTAAACTCCCCTCTTCAGCTGCAGAAGGTTTTATACAGCAAGCTGGGCCTTGCAACGGGAAAGAAGACAAAGACGGGATTTTCCACCGATGCCAGGTCGCTTGAGGGCTTAAAAGGCACTCATGAGATTGTCGACCTCATTTTAGACTACCGCCAGGTGGCAAAGCTAAAGTCCACCTATACCGATTCTCTTCCGGCGCTTATTCATCCTGCAACGGGAAGAGTTCATACGTCATTTAACCAGACTATAACCTCTACAGGAAGGCTTTCGAGCAATAATCCGAACCTGCAGAATATACCGATTAGGACTGAAATGGGTAAGGAGATCAGGCGGGCTTTTGTGCCGAGGAATAAGGATTATGTTCTCTTAAGCGCTGACTACAGCCAGATTGAGCTTAGGATTATGGCAAGCATCTGCAAGGACCCGGCCTTAGTCGAGGCATTTAAGAATTCGGAAGATATTCACCGCTCCACGGCAGCACTCGTCTTCAGGGTAGATCCCAAGGATGTGACCTCAGATATGAGGCGTCGCGCCAAGGAGGTTAACTTCGGCATACTATACGGCATCGGTGCCTTCGGGCTTAAGACGCGTCTTGGCGTAACGCAGACGCATGCGCAGAAGATCATAGACACTTACTTCAGCACTTTCAGCAAGGTAAATGATTTTATGGAAGACTCGGTTCAGAAAGCGCGTCAGAAAGGCTATGCAGAGACTCTGCTTGGAAGGCGGCGCTATCTGAAAAATATTAACAGCAAGAACAGGGTTGTGCGGCAATTTGAAGAAAGAGTTGCAATAAACATGCCTATTCAGGGTACGGCAGCAGACATGATAAAGCTTGCGATGATAAAGATACACGAGGAGCTGAAGAAGAGGAATACGAGGACGAAGATGGTGCTTCAGGTGCACGATGAACTTTTGTTTGACGCGCATAAGGATGAAGTTGACGAGCTGAGGCCAATAATAAAAGAGCTCATGGAAACTGCGCTTCCTATGGAAGTGCCCATTGTTGCAGAGACAGGTGTAGCCGACAACTGGCTGGATGCCCATTAAGCTTTATTATTAACATTAAAAAAGGCGATGGTAATTAAACTATCGCCTTTTTTATTATCTCATTATAATGACCGGGTTCCCGGGCATAAAATAAATTGTGTTATCCCGGAAAATTATTTCTTTAGGAATTTATTTTCCCTGGCGCTGTAGCGGGGTCCCACGTTCGGGTATTTCCTCAGCAGCGCTTCAATATCTTTCAGATCACTTTCAGAAAGTTCAATTTCAGAGGCTTGGGCATTCTCCTCCAGGTACTTTCTTTTCTTGGTGCCCGGGATTGGAATAATGCTGCTGCCCTGAGCCATCACCCATGCAATTGCAAGCTGTGAGGCAGTACAGTTTTTCTTTTGGGCCATCTCCGCAAATTCTGAAGCCAGTTTCTGGTTGTTCTCCAGGTGTTCACCCTGATATCTTGGAAGATTGGCCCTGAAATCTTTGGACGAAAGAGAACCGACATCAAGTTTATTTGTAATAAGTCCGCGCCCAAGGGGTGAAAAAGGAACAAATGTAATACCGAGTTCTTTGGTCAGAGGGAGAATTTCCTTTTCGACCTCACGGAATAAAAGAGAGTATTCGCTCTGGACTGCAGTAATAGGATGCACTGTGTGTGCTTTTCTTAAGTCTTCAGCCGTGCATTCGCTTAAGCCCAGGAAGCGTACTTTCCCCTCTTTTACAAGTCCGGCCATAGCCTCTACTGTTTCTTCCACGGGGACATTTGGGTCGACACGGTGAGCATAATAAAGGTCAATTGTATCCGTCTTCAGCCTCTTCAGGCTCATTTCTACGGCCTCCTTCATCCACTTGGGGGAGGCATCGACATAGGATTCTCCTCCCACAAAAACGTTTCCGCTATTTCCTCTTACTCTGAACCCAAACTTTGTTGCAATAAATATTTTGCTGCGGTTCGGCCTTAGCACTTTTGATATCAGCTCCTCATTTGCGCCGCTGCCGTAGACGTCGGCCGTATCCCAGAAATTAATTCCAAGTTCCAAGGCATACTCCAAAGTTGCCAGGCTTTCCTTGTCGTCCGGTGTTCCATAGGCCGCGCTCATTCCCATGCAGCCCAGGCCGACGGCAGAAACCCTGGCCCCGGTTTTGCCCAATTCTTTATATTTCATTTTTATTTCTCCATTTCATAATTAAAAAATTTACAGTTTCAGCATAGTTAATTTTATTGCAAGCCGATATAAGGCTTTTCCGGGACTTACTTCCCTTTTATGGGCAGGTATTTTTCCCACCATTTTTCAGATGGAATTATCTTCCCGAACTCTGTTGTACCCCCTACAATTGGTGTTGCAGTCTTTATGCCTGCTTTCGCGGCGGCAGCACTCAGGCGCTGCATAGGTTCATACCACGAGTGGAGCGAAAGGTTAAATGTACCCCAATGGATCGGATGGAGTATATTTCCCTTCAGGTCGATGTGGGCCTTAACTGTTTCCTCGGGATACATATGGATGGGGTGCCACTTTTCATTGTAGGCTCCGCATTCAAGGAAAGTCATATCAAAAGGGCCATACTTCTCACCTATCTTTTTGAATCCGTCAAAGTAGCCCCCATCGCCTCCGAAAAAGACCTTATGATTCCTGGTCTTAATAACAAAAGAAGCCCACAGGGATTTATTACGATCTGTAAGCCCCCTTCCTGAAAAATGCTGTGCCGGTGTTGAAGCTATCATAAGGCTGTCGCCAATTTTGAATTCATCCCACCAATCCATTTCTGTTATTTTTTCCGCGGGGATTCCGCAGTCCATTAATTCCCTGCCAACGGCAAGAGGGACAATGAATCTTTTTGCCTTTTTGCTTAATAGTTCGACAGAATACTTATTAAGATGATCATAATGGTTGTGTGAAATGATTACGAGATCTATTTCGGGCAGATCCTCAGCCTTAAGCGGAGTATCGCCATTATACCTTGAGGGCCCGAAAAAGGAAACCTTTTTCTCATAGACCGGGTCGGTTAGTATTTTAATTCCATCGATGTTAATCAGAAGTGACGAATGCCCGAGCCAGGTTACCGAAAGATGATCATTTACAGAAGAATTAAAACCGGAAAGATCAGCCATCTGGCGAGGGATCCGGGTGTCCGGTGTACGGTTATTTCCGGCGAAAAGAAAATCCCAGGCAATTCCTAAAAAATTCCAGAAAGAGTTATCATTCCATTCAACGGCATTGTGGAAACTGCCGTCTTTATATTGAGGGGAATCTTTAATTTTATTTTTATTCACATCTCTATCGTTATTAACTGCGTTTGAAAAGGTCTGATTCATAAACATTACCGGTATAATTATTATAAATATTGCAATTATGTATTTCCCTTTTAATGCGCGTAATTTACGTATCATCAAACTGTCCTTTTTATAATGGATGAGCGCTTATTCCGGGAATGAGATCCCAGTGATCTCTTTGCATATTTCCAGGAATCTATCCTGCAATATGATGTCCCCGGCCTCCGGGTTAAAGCTTCTTTCTTTCTGATGATGAAAATACTTACCCGTAGTTTTAGCTTTTTCATCATTACTTACTGCAAGCCACACCTGTGTCTCATATCCTTTCTTAAGATCATCCGGCGCACCATAGCCGCCCATCTTTGTAGGGACCCAGCCGGGGTCGACTGCATTGGAATATACAGCGGGCCATTTGCGTGCAACGGCCATTGAAAGCATCATTACATGCAGCTTGGAGTCGGAATAAGTTATGCGGCTAACGTCGCTTTTGAGGCTCTCCAGTTTTGAATGCCCATGCAAATGCATACCGGAAGTCAAATAGATCAACCGCTTAGGCCTTTTTATCAGACAGGTAAGTATATAAGGTGCCAATGAATTGACGCTGAAAATTTCTTTGGCTGAAGTCCTGTAAACTCCCGCGTTATGAATCACAGCATCGAAAGAGCCAAGGGCATTTACCTGCCCGGCAAGCTTTATTGACTCTTCAATACTTGAAAGATCTCCTGTTACCACATTCTCAGCCTCGGGCACTTTTTTCAGCGCATCACGTCCTCGTTCTTTATTACGCGCATGCAGTACAACCTCATGCCCTTCCCTGGACAATAAGATTGCAGACAGTTGTCCAAGTCCGTCGGCTGATCCTGTAATAAATATTCTTGCCATTGCTTTCTCTCGTTTTATTAACGATTTAACATATTCGTCTTTAGAAAGTTAAAATGTAGCAGCATCAATTACAAATCTGTACCTGGCTTCTTTATTCTGCATGGCACATATTCCGGTACTTTATTGTTACCAGCTGAGA
>JAAXKN010000025.1 GCA_025612375.1 Ignavibacteria bacterium | reverse complement strand
AATCGCTCCATAAAAATTTACGATTACACTTGATTTTTAACATAACAGCCACGACCTTTAGGTCGTGGGGAACGGAATAAAAATATTCGGGGCTTTAGCCCAAGAAACTTTAGAAAAGATTATACGACAACGTGAGGCTCGTTTTCATCTGCCTTTGTGACCTTGTCTGCTTGTCATAGGATGCGTTTACACCAAAATAAATGTTGTTCTCCAGGTAAAAAAGGAAAGACAAATTTACAGAATTACTCACCAATGCCGTCTGCCCCTGAGGCTTGAATACCCCGAAACGGTAGCCCGTAAGGAGATTTATGCGGTTACTGAGTTCGTATATGAAATCAAACCCCGTATTTACAGTTACTTCCTTTGCAAATGAAGAATCAATCGGCGTAAAGACACCGGCATCAAGATTAAGCTGTGTCTTCCAACTGAAAGGATACGAATATCTGCCGTTTATGGTAAGGTTTGGCGATCCGGCAGGGGATTTATTTGGTTTGGTTATTGTGAAAAGTGCCCCGGCAGAAACATCCCATCCGTAAAATCTCTGGTTTACGCGTTCATTAATCCCGAATAATACCTGCCTCATCCTGAGAATTCCAATGGAGCCGATGTTCGAACCTCTTAAAAGTCCCGAGGCCTGTATCTCTTTTTCTATGTCTGCAAACCACTGTGTCTCGTATACTTCGGCGCCGTAGAGGTTAATATACTCATTCTCGCGTTCAATAATGTTTGCGATGTTTATTATTATCCCTTTCTGAAGATGACCCGAAATAACGTTGTCCTTTATCAGGTGTTCTTCAATCCTGACAGCCTTTGCCAGGGCTGTGGCATTGATGTAGCGTCCGTAGCCGGCCCCGACAGTCATATTGGATGCAACCTGTGCAAAATCCTTTGAGCCTTCAACTGAAAACCCGGAAAATGCAAACCAGTCTTCCTTATCCCATATGTACTTCCGAATATTGCCGTCAACAATAATGTCGTAGGTTTTCCTTCCGTCATCGTTTCCGCCCGAGGCATCCACGTTGAAAAACCAGGCAAAAGGGAGTGAAGTATAAAACTTCCTGAAAATAAGGTTGGCTGAAGCCGTATTGCTGTAAACGCTGTCGCCTACCTGCGACCAGTTCCAGAATCCGTTTGCCCTGAATGTTGTGGCTTCACTTACGGCTACCTTGTAATCTGAAACACTTACGTTCTGCGAATAAACCAGGGAAGCAGTTATCAAAACAATAAAAATAAGATGAATCGCTCTCACCTTGACCCCGTCTTGATAGGAATTATTACATGGAAATAACAAAAATTATATTAAAATAGCAATCTGAGCCAACAGGCCGGAATTAAATTACTGACTTAAGTCAATTTATATTTATTATTAACTTGACAATTTAGCTATAAAATGATAATTTAATTCAGAACAATTTGTCTGAATATGACTGTAATATTTTCAAAAAAATGCGAATACGGACTACAGGCCGTGCTTTACCTGGCTGCAAATATGCAGGAGGATGTTGTAAGGGTTGACGTAATTGCCAAAGAACTCAATATCCCGAAGGAATTTGTCTCCAAGATACTCCAGAGCTTAAGAGAGCACGGAATAATTGAATCCAAAAAGGGGAAAACAGGGGGCTTTGCACTTGCTAAGGACCCATCTCAGATCAGGCTCATTGAAATTGTGGAGGCAATAGACGGACTCGGCATTTTCAACAGCTGTGTGCTGGGATTTCCGAACTGTAACCCTGAACATCCATGCCCGGTTCATGACAAGTGGGGAAAACTCAGAACTGAAGCTTACAAGATGCTTAGCGAGGAAACCCTGGATAAATTCAAGGAACGCACCCTGGACAAAATTAGAAGCATAGGGACCTCAACAGAAACTATTTAATGATTGAAAAATTGGCGTCTGACGTCGGAGCTTGGGCGTCGGACTCTTTTTTTAGATATAAATCGGATAAAAAATTCTGAAAATAAAATTTAACAATAAGGGCAAACACAAAATGAGCGAAATAATCAATAACAGGCAGGAAAGGCTGGCACTTCTTAAGTCGATGATACTTAAGATCAATAGCGGTGAAACTCCGGAAGCGGTAAAACAGGAAATCTCCTCTCTCTTAAAGGAAGTCCCTTACGAAGACGTAGTTACAGTTGAGCAGGAACTCTTTAGTGAGGGTGTCGACCGAGACAATATGCTGGAGCTTTGCGATTTGCATTCAGACGCCCTGAAGGGAATAATAGACCTGAGCTCTTCAAGAAAAGAACCCTCGGGCCACCCTGTGCACACTTTCAAAAGGGAAAACCAGGCCTTAAGAAGGGAAATCTCATTTATAAGGAAAATATTTACTGAGATTAACGCCATGGATGATGAGGCCGCAGCAGGCGGACTGTTCTTGAAGCTCCACACACATTTTAATAACCTTATGGATGTGGATAAGCACTACTTAAGAAAAGAAAATCTTTTGTTCCCGTTCCTCGAGAAGTACAAGATTACAGGGCCCTCAACCGTCATGTGGGGAAAAGATGATGAAGCCCGCACACTTCTTAAAAACGCCCTTACAGTTCTGCCTGAGTCACACAATATCACTTCAGGCGACGGAAAAGCTGTTATTGAAATTTCACTTGCCCCGGCCGCAGCTGCCGTAGAGGAGATGATTTATAAGGAAGAACAGATCCTTTTTCCTATGGCAATGGATACTCTGAAGGAAGAGGAATGGTTTGAAGTCATGCGCCAGAGCGATGAAATAGGCTACTGCCTCTTTGCTCCCGTAGACGAGTGGAAGCCCGCGGCAATGGAAAACTCAAATTCTGAATTTAACCAGCTGAAAGGAAAGGTTAATCTTCCAACCGGATCATTTACTCTAAAGGAACTTACGGCAATGCTCGACACTTTTCCTTTTGACGTGACATTTGTGGATAAAGATGATTTCGTTCGGTTCTTTTCGCACGGAAAGGAAAGAATTTTTCAGAGAAATAAAGCTATACTTGGGCGCAAGGTCCAGTTCTGCCATCCGCCATCGAGCCTGTCCGTTGTGGAAAAAATCCTGGATGACTTGCGTCAGGGGCGCCAGGAGAAGGCTGAATTCTGGATCAATATGCGCGGAAGGTTTATCTTTATTTCCTACTATGCCGTGCGCTCGGAAACTAATGAATACCTGGGAACTCTTGAAGTTACTCAGGACCTCACCAGGTTAAGACAACTTGAAGGTGAAAGAAGAATACTTTCTTATGATGAAAATACAGAAACGGAGAAAAACTAAATGTACAAGGAAAATATTGACCTCGCAATAACACCTGATACCAAAGTCGGGGAACTGCTGGATAATTTCCCATTCCTGGAGTCAGTCCTAATTGAACTGGCTCCTGTTTTTACAAAACTCAAAAGCCCTGTTCTAAGAAAAACCATAGCTAAGGTAACCAGCCTGCGCCAGGCTGCAACTGTGGGACAGATACCGATTTCAAAACTGATAAACGAACTCAGACGGGCTGCCGGCGTGGATTCAGACAGTGACTTTGAAGGGGAAAGCTGGAAGCTGAATGCACCCAAGATTGAAGAGGAAATCAACCCCTCAGTAGTCTATGATGCCGCACAGGATCTTGAAGACGGCGTTCATCCGGGCGCTAAGGTGGCCCAAGGCGTAAGCAAGTTAAATTCCGGGGAAATTTACCTCCTTATTACCCCCTTTACTCCGGCACCTTTAATCGATAAAATGAAAGAAAAGGGGCACACCGTGTGGTCGAAGAAAACAGGCAGCAGCAGGTTCGAAACTTATATTAAAAAATGTTAACACAGGGAAAGAAAGAGGGTTAAGAAAAATGAAACCGGTAGTTACAAGAGAACATGGATCATGGGCAGTACTGTTCGTACCTGTCCTTACAGGCATAACGGCCTCGCACAGGCTGAGTATTTCTGTTGTTCTCTTTTTTATAAGCATTTTCTTCCTTTTTATGAGCTACACCCCGGCCGAAGTGATGCTGCAGCACTGCTACAAAAAAATGCCGAAGACAGATAAGCTTAAAAATGCGCGCTTCTGGTTTGCGGTTTATTTTTCCTTAAGCCTCCTTTCAGGGCTTCCCCTGATTGTTTTTTCCAGGAAATACGGCCTCCTGATCTTTGCCGCTTCGGCCATAGTATTTTTTATTTTAAGCCTCTACATAATGTTCCGCTTTAAGAAAAACGTGTGGAGCGACTTTCTTGCAATGGCAGGCCTTACTCTAAGCGCTCCTGCAGTAGTATACCTGAATGAAAATAGTTTTACTTCACAAAGCCTGATACTTTATCTTCTGAATGTGCTCTTCTTCGGCTCAAGTGCCTTTTATGTGCATATGAAGATGAAGCTCTCTTCATTAAAGAAAAGTAATATCACACTTCAGGAAAAGCTGTCCATAGGCCGCCTGAACCTGCTGTACCATGCTATAGCTGTAATTCTTCTCGTCACCTTTACGCTGGAGTTTCCCTCAAAACTGCTGATAGCTATGGCTTACACTCCCATGCTTCTGCATGCAATAGCCGGCACTTTCAAACTCCCGCTGAAAGTGAGCTACAAAAAAATAGGCATGACATTTTTAGCATACTCTCTGGTGTTTCTTTTATTGGTGTCCTTAAGCGGGTATTAATATTACGTAGTTACAGTTAAATACAGAAAACTAAAAATTTACAAAGCGATGAAAAACAAGATCATTAAAAATACTGAAAAGCCGGTGCAGAAATACAGGTTCTTAATTCAGAGCCTCTTTGCGGCGCTGTGCATATGGATAGGCATAGAATTTTATCTGTTCACGGGGTATCTTGAATCAGGAGGAACCGGTTCATTTTACCAGAGGCCTCCGGGAGTAGAAGGTTTTCTGCCAATCAGCTCTATGATGAGCCTGTATTACACAATCATTACCGGCCACATTCATTATGCTCATCCGGCAGGCCTTTTCATTTTTCTGGGTATAGTTTTCGTATCGCTCGTGTTCGGTAAAGCGTTCTGCAGCTGGTTATGCCCGGTTGGTTTCATCTCGGAACTGGTCGGCGATTTTGGAGAAAAGATAACTCAAAAACTGTTTAAGAAAAAACTCCGTATGCCGAAATTTCTCGATTATCCTCTGCGCAGCTTAAAGTATCTGCTGCTGGGCTTTTTCGCTTACTCAATATTCTTTATCATGAGCGAAATTGCCATTAAGGCTTTCCTCGACAGCCCATATAATATAGTGGCGGATATCAAGATGTACTACTTCTTTGCAGACATATCACGATTCTCTTTAATAGTTATCGGATCACTCCTCGTGCTTTCTGTATTCATAAGGAATTTCTGGTGCCGCTACTTGTGTCCTTACGGTGCGCTTTTAGGTCTCCTGTCGTTCTTAAGCCCTCACAAGATAAAAAGAAACCCCGTTAGCTGTATCGACTGCGGCAAGTGCGCCAGGGTATGCCCGTCCGGAATTAAAGTAGATAAAGTTATAACGGTAATATCCGATGAATGCTCAAGCTGCCTTAGCTGCGTTGATGCATGCCCTGTAGCAGATACTCTGGAAGTGAAATCCCTTATTACAAAGCGCACGGTCCGGAAGAAGTATATAGCAGCAGCAATTGTTGCCGTCTTTATGATAGTTACAGCTGTGGGAATCTTAACCGGGCACTGGCAGAATAATATCTCAAAAGAGGAGTACCTCATGCTTTACCAGAATATGAATACCTACGGGCACCCAACAGGAGTAGATGAAACGCACAGATTTAATGAAGAGGCAGGCCACAACTATAACCAGGGACAGGGAAAATGACAGGAACTTTGACAAACCTGATGAAAGAGCATGAACGGGCACTAGTGCAGATGACCTTCCTGATTGATGCAGCCAGCAGAATCTATAAGCAGGGCTTTAGCAATGAGGATATGAATGTCATACGCGGTTCTGTAGATTACATTGCCGCTGACTTTCATAATCATTGTGAAAATGAGGAAAGAAAAATTTATCCCGGACTGAAAAGCTACGTCTCTGACTTCAGTCTTCAGTCCTTTAAAGATGAACACAGGCAGATAACGCAGTCTCTGGAATTGCTTAAACAGCTTATGCCGGGAGTAAATGAAAACCCGGCTTACGGAGGCCTTGCGCTGGAGTTAAAGACTAAAGCCAGGGAGTTTGCGCATCTTTTCTCAAATCATATTCAGAAAGAAAATGACTGCTTTTATCTGATGGCTAAAGACATCCTCCCGCAAAAAACCTTAACACAGATTTTTAAGAACTGGAAGCAAAAATGATGGAGGAAAAATAGCGATGAGGTCATTTGTAAATAAATCAGGAATTTTTATTGGTGTTGTTACTTTTGCTTTAACACTGTTTTCTGCCGGCTGCGGCGGAGGAGGATCTGAGGAGATACAGGGAGAGGAAAATGCAATCCTAACCGATGCTCCTTATGTTCCCCCGCAGATTACGAGGAATTACCCAACAAAGGTCATCGTTAATCTTGAAGTTAAGGAAGTAGTCTCCCGCCTTGCCGACGGGGTAACGTATAACAAATGGACCTTCGGCGGAAAAGTGCCGGGCAAGTTTATTAGAGTAAGAGAAGGTGACCTTGTTGAGTTTCACCTCCACAATCACCCGAGTTCGACGATGCTCCATAATATCGACCTTCATGCCGTTACAGGCCCCGGAGGAGGTGCTGAATCTTCAAATACGGCTCCCGGCCACACATCGGTCTTTTCTTTTAAGGCCATTAATCCGGGCCTTTACGTTTATCACTGCGCAACACCTCCCGTTGGTCTCCATATTGCAAACGGTATGTACGGCCTCATTCTCGTAGAGCCAAAAGAAGGCCTGCCGAAGGTCGATCGCGAGTACTATGTAATGCAGAGCGAGTTTTATACACAGGGAAATTTCGGTGACCCCGGCCTTCAGATGTTCGACATGCAGAAAGCTGTGGATGAAAATCCTTCTTATGTTGTCTTTAACGGAGAAGTCGGATCTCTTATAGGAGATAAGTCCCTTAGGGCTGACGCGGGGCAGACAGTGCGCCTTTTTATGGGCGACGGGGGTCCAAACCTGATCTCCTCATTCCACCTCATAGGTGAAATTTTTGATGAGGTCCATTTTCAGGGCGGGTCTCTTGTGACACAGAAAAACGTGGGCACAACGCTTATACCTGCAGGCGGGACTTCAATTCTGCAGTTCAAGGTTGATGTGCCCGGGACCTACACGCTTGTTGATCATTCCTACTTCAGGGCGCAGAGCAAGGGCTGCGTTGGCAAAATGGTTGTCTCGGGAGCGGAGAATAAAACAATCTACTCCGGCAAACAGTCAGATGAAATTTATCTCGGCTCGACTGCAAAAGAAGAAGGCAGCCTTCAGCAGGCTCCTGCTGGAACAACTCCTTCAGGCAATGTGCCTGTTTCAGGAAACCAGCCTTCAGCAGCTAATCAGTCTCAGGCGGCTCCTGAAGACATGAAAAGCCTAATGGCAATGGGGCAGCAGGTATTTACACAAAACTGCGTCTCCTGCCACCAGGCAAACGGACATGGAATTCCGAACGTATTTCCGCCCCTGGCAAAAAGCGACTTTCTTATGGCCGATAAGCAAAGGAGCATACGCGTTGCTATGCACGGCCTTACAGGTCCTGTAACCGTAAATGGAAAACAGTATAATAATACAATGCCTCAGCTAAGCCTGAGTGATCAGCAGATTGCGGCCGTACTGACTTACGTCCGCAACAGCTTTGGCAACAAGGGCGACGTGGTTACTGTAGATGAGGTAAAGAAAGTCAGAGGAAAGTAGGGATAATAAAATGCTGGCGTATTCGATGTTTAAGAATAAAATATTTTCCGGTGCAAGGATGTTTGCCGCAGTATCAGTTCTGCTCATTGCGGCAAATATGCTGACTGCAAAAGAAACGCCTTCGCCGCAAAAGACTTCTATGGTCCTCATCAAGGGAGGCAGGTACACTCCTTTCTGGAAAGACAGCAAGTCTTTAGTTCCGGTCCGCGTAAAACCTTTTTACATGGACCGCACCCCTGTTACAAACGGGGAGTTCCTGAAGTTTGTTAAGGCAAATCCTAAATGGCAGCGCTCAAAGGTAAAGAGGATTTTTGCCGGCCCGACTTACCTGCGGCACTGGAAGAGCGATCTTGAAATTGGGCCTGATGCAGATCCCAATAGCCCGGTTACAAATGTCTCATGGTTTGCTGCAAAGGCTTATGCTGAGTGGAAAGGAAAACGCCTCCCCTCAATTGCAGAATGGGAATTTGTCGCACTCTCGGGACAGAAGCCCGGCAATGAAAAGAAATTAAATCAGAAAATTCTTGAATGGTATCTTACTCCAAAGCCTGAACGCCCTTCGGATGTGGGACTTGGAAGGCCTGACCGCTACGGTGTCTATGACATGCACGGACTTGTCTTTGAATGGGTTGACGACTTTAACGGCATTCTTGCCGGAGGCCTTGGAGGAGATGGCGATGAATCAAATCTGTTCTGCGGGAGCGGCGTTGTAAACAGCAGTGACCCTGCAAATTACGCGGCCTTCCTGAGGTTCGCTTTCCGCAACGGGCTTAAGGCCAGTTACACGCTCTACGACCTGGGGTTCCGCTGTGTTAAAGATGCTAAGTAAATTTTGGAGAAAGAAATGAAAAAGACGCTGATAATTATTTTGCCTGCGGCTTTGCTTATTATTGCGCTGACAGGTTATTTTACGTTAAATAATTCCAGGCAGCTGGCCAGTTATGAGAAAGTTACTTCAGCCGTGGATTCTTCTAAAATAAATTCTGCCGTAAAGAAATCCGGAGAAAAAAAGTCCTGCTGCTCTGAAGATAAGGAAGAGGAAGCGGTAGGGGAGTTCACAGATAACTCGGTCTATCAGCTCGGCTCATCGTGGAGTAATGAGTTAAATAATAAAATTTTACTGGGAGATCTTAAGGGGCACAATGTCGTCCTGGCAATGATATTTGCAAGCTGCACGTATGCCTGCCCTTTAATTGTTAACGATATGAGAAAGGTTGAAGCCCAAATGCCTGAGAATGAAAAGACAAATGTAAAGTTTGTCCTCGTCTCAATAGATCCAGAGCGTGATTCTCCAAAAGCATTATTTGATTACAGCAGAAAGCAGAACCTAGACCTTTCGCGCTGGGAACTTCTGACCGGAAATAAAAATGATGTAAGAAGCCTTGCTGCCTTGCTCGGCTTTAAGTATAAGAAGAATGATAACGGTGATTACGTGCACAGTAACCTCATTAGCGTGCTTAACAAGGAAGGCGAGGTGGTCCTTCAGCACGAGGGATTAAATAAGGACGTGCAGGATATTGTAAGCAGGTTAAAAGCAATTAACTGACTCTTTTATTCTCAAATAAATAATATTTTAACGTTATGCCAAGAAGTAAATCCTTAGTTCCGCTTTCGCACGACCATCATCACGCATTAAAGCTAGCGCAGATGCTGAAGAAAGATGCGCCCCGCCTTGAAAGCGTTCCTGAAAGCCCGCAGGAAAAAGCCAGGCGCGCACTCGAATTCTACGAAAGCGACCTCGTTGTTCATTTTGCAGCCGAAGAAAAAGTCCTCTACCCCTTTGTAAAGGGGAAAGACACGATCCTTGACGGCCTCTTTAAGGAAATAATGGAAGAGCATAAGAAGATCAGGCATTTGGTTGAAAGCCTGCTTCAGGATGAAACAGGACTGGAGGAAAAGCTTGACACGCTGGGCCGCTTTCTTGAAGGCCACATTAGAAAGGAAGAGCGGGAGCTTTTTCCAAGAATTCAAGAGGTGTTTTCTGAAGATGAACTAAACGAATTAAACGGAAAAATAAAGGCGGTCAGATGACTCGGCAGAAAAATGAAACCTTCTTCGATAATATCTCTTCTTTCTATGACGGCATGATCAGCTTTAAGACCGCCCTAGAAAGAAGAAAAAGTGTCTTAAGCAAATTCATAAATGACTCCATGCACACTGCGGCAGACCTTGGATCTGGAAGCGGGCTCGACTCGGTCTCTATTGCCTTAAGCGGCCTTGGTGTAACGGCCTTTGACCAGTCCGAAGGCATGCTTGACAAGGCCCGGAGTAATGCCTCGGATTTCGGCCTGGACGTTCAGTTTGTCAAAAGCAGTATTGATAAAATTAATAAGAAATTTTATAACAGGTTCGACGTTGCATTTTCTTTAGGCAATACTCTGGCAAACCTTTCTCCTGAAAAGCTCCCGGAAGCTCTCGGGAAAATAAGACTGATCCTCAATGAAAAAGGGACAGCCGTACTGCAGGTCTTAAACTACAGCCAGATTCTTAAAGAAAATAACCGCATTATAAATATCACGGAAATGAACGACGAGGTTTACGTACGCTTCTACGACTTTTTGCCAGAACGCCTGAACTTCAATATACTTAAGTTTAAGAAGGACAAACCTTCTGAAAGAAGTCTCTACACAACCTCTCTTTATCCTCATACAAAAGAAGTCTTTCAGAAACTCCTGAAAGAGGCGGGTTTCAGGAAAATTAAATTTTACGGAAGCCTCGGGCTTCAGAAGTTTGAGAAGTTTACTTCAAAAGACCTCATTATTACAGCCGTAAAATGAAAAAAGGCTTTGAGCCTGCAAGCTCAAAGCCTTTTTCTTTTCTTAAAACATTTTCTTTTATTTCATAAGAATGAGCTTCTTTGTTTCTGTGAAACTTCCCTGCGTGAGCCTGTAAAGGTAAATTCCTGAGGCAAGGTTCTTCCCGTCAAATGTTGCAGTATATTCTCCTGCTGTCTGATCCTTTTCAACAAGGCTTCTTACCTCATGCCCAAGCATGTCATAAACCTTCAGCGTTACGAACCCTGACTGAGGGATCTGATAACGTATAGTAGTGACAGGGTTAAAGGGATTCGGGTAATTCTGCGACAAAGAATATTTTGAAGGTTTTACAGATCCTGCCACTTCCTGTACATCTGTTGCCCCGAAGCTTACATAAGCCCGTATCATATATATGGCCACAGAATCATTATTAGCCCCGTCCGACAGGAAATACCAGTTGGCAGGGTTTTCAGAAGGAGTAAAGTATGTGTAGCTATGGTACGGATCGGTCCCACTGTGCCTGGTAATCATCACCCCGGGTGCACCGGGATTATCTCCAAAAACAAATCCAACCGCAAACGGCTTGTCGGTTGATATATTCTTCTGCCTTAAGTCAACTCCTCTCCAGTTAGGCCATGGAACAGGATAGGGAACAGAAGGTGATAAGGTGGTAGATGCAGTAAGTGAGGCCAGCTTTTTTCCAAGCGGCGTGGGCCTTGACTTACCTGTTGACTCCCACACTCCGCCTTCTATGGAACCGGCTTTTCTTAATGCAACTCTTATCGAGTCCAGGTGTCCGCCCAGTACTGCGTCAAATGTGACACAGACTGTATCTTTTGGGCTGAATACATAGTATCCGGTCGGTTCTTCGTCATCCCACTTCAGCTCCATTTGGGAAGCGGCCGATCCGGTGGAAGTGTAAGAATAATTTACGGAAGCTGAGTTGTCACTGCTTTCAATAGGATTTATTACAGCAAATGTAACAGTCGTATACCCGGCTCCAAACTGGGGCTCACTGAATGGCGTTCCTAAGGCAACATTCTGAATTCTGCTGCCTGATGGCCCCGATTCGAGTGCCATAACTTTCAGGCTGCTGTTTGAGGAATTAAAAGTGATATTCAGATTCCTGCCGTTATTGAACGTTAGGTATTCTCCTGCCAGGTAGTGCAGGCTGCTGCTGGAGGAGACATTCGGATTGGCAAAAACAGTTCCTGTTGGCTTTGGCAGGTTTGGATAGACGTAACCATAAGCCGCATTCAGTGACCTGTTGTCAACAATATTGGCCATAATAAAATTCGTAAAGACGTCTGAAAGCTTAAGAGCTGATCCCATCTGTGCAAATGCATCGTTGAAGCATGCTGAGCCAACTTGCTTTGAATTAACGATCTTCTTAAAAATCCCCATCCCGAACTGATCTCTCAGGTAAAGGAAAAACCTGGATGCGCGCGAATAATCGATCAGCGTATTGTCATCATCTACTCCACGCCAGCCCATAAGGTAGTAGTTAGTCTCGTTGTTATAGCCGTACTGCCCGCCCTGTCCTCTTGCGGCAAAGCCTGCGTTAATTTCTGCAAGCATTGAGCAGCCTTCGTTTATAAAAGTGGGCTGCTTCGTGCCCTGGAGATGCCAGAATATCATGTGCTGGAACTCGTGCGCTGTTGTGGAAATTGCCTGGTAAATCCCCCCTTCGGTTGATAGGTCGCCAGGGTTTCCGTCCAGATAGTACATCTCGGCGCGGTTACTATATGTCATCCCGGTTTCATTTAAACTTGTGAAGTAACCGGCAATATAGCCGCCAGATCCATTGTAGCCGTCCTTTATGTCCTCAATTAGAATAATTATCCTTGGATCACCATCAACGTCATATGGGCTGCCGAAGGCAGTAGTATCGCTCTGAAAAATTCCCATATTGGGATTAGCCGGGGTCTTCTTGTCAAAATAAAGAGCTACAGAGTCAACCGCCGCCTGATTTACGCGGCTGTTCCAGATTGCATCCTCAACGAAAATATAGCAGTTTGTTCCTACTTTGCGGCATGTGGAAGGAACCTGATAGTAGCTGCCGTTGGGTGCGAAATCCTGCGACCACCAGGTATAATGTGAGTTTACAGTGAAGTTCCAGGGGCCAGTCTTGCTGAGCCTCATCTTTGCCATTTCATCGGGGTGCTGCTTAATGTATTCACTTACCATCCGCTCCTGCTCTTCAAGCAGGTGTGTCCCGTCTATCGGATAGCTCCCGCCGGTGTTCCTTTCTGACATGGGAAGCCTGACCTGGGCAAAAACAGGGGAAATAGCTAAACTGACCAACAGAAATAGTGTCGAAAAAAGTCGCATGTGTACCTCTTTGTCTGGGTTATAAATAGATGTAAATAATCACACAGCTGTATCCGGGTATAAAACATAATTATCGGCATTGTTCTCAAATTAACTAGACGGAACACCTTGTCTCAATCAGGGACTTTTTGGGGAAGCAGGCTTGCTCCTATGACTTTTAACGCCTTTCCATCCGGTGTCTCTACGGTACCGCTATAGGAAACTTCCGCAAAGTTTCCCTGGTGTTCCGACAGCTGCTTCTGTATATCCTTGCTGCAGTCAAGAAGGTAGACGGTTGTGGAATCAGTCTGAAGTGCCATATGTGTAAAAGGAGAATTTCCAACCACGAAAACCCTGCCCTTAATTGTCTTTACTTCCCCCGCGGCAGAGTCTTTTGACGATGAACACGAAGAAAAAATTATAAGAAGCACAAGTATAAATGCGTTAAATATTTTCATGACTTAAGCCCTGCTGCATAAAATTTCTATCTTAGAGACAATATAAAAAAAACAACTCTGAAATCCATATGGCGGGGATCAACATTTTTTCTATTTGTAGGAATTATTTTGCTTCCTGAGGAGGTCTTCTTTTTGGGAAAAAAGGCTGCCCTAGGCAGCCTTTTTTGTTTTTAAGGTGTCTGTTTTAATCTGTTTATCCTGTCTATCTCATCTTTAATTGATGTATCCCCGGGATAATAATTCTGCAGCCTCTGGAGGAGATTTACAGCCTTATCGTAATTTTTAAGGCTTACGTATAAGTCCTCCAGGATCCTGTAAGCCTCTATTGCCGCCTGAGGATTGGATGACTGGAGGTCAACTTCCCTGAGGGCTTCAGCTTCTACTTTAGCTGCCGTCTGGCGGAACCTGTCCTGTGCCCCGGCAGCCCTGTAAAGATTTGCTATATCGTAGAGGCTTCTGTAATCTATCTCAATTAAATCCTGCGGTATTGTCCTTTCCATCTCGTCCAGCGCCTTAATACACATAGGGCTGTTATGGGCAATGTTTGTGTAATAGTATGCCAGCTGAAGAAAAGGTATCCTGCAGCTTTGTATCATCCTCATGTGGGTCTCATCGTAGAATATCCCTTTTGTATTTATCCCGCGGAACTTAAAGCCCGGCTTGTAATCTTTTGAGAAAGAGGGATTCTGCTGCAGAAGCTGCTGTCGCATTACCGGCTCATTTACGGCTTCCATTCCCCTTAAGCCCCTGTCGGGCATGAGCCTTGAGGCCAGCCCTTCGGTCTGCAGGTAGTCGTCCAGCCCTATCTTCGCGTCTCTGGGCGTTGTGGCTGCAAAATATATCGGGCGCTGCCAGGCGTTTGAAGTAACGATGTCTTTTACTACAATATCCTGCACTCTAATTACCTTTACGCTGCCGTACTGAAGTGTATTGTTCATCCTGAAGGTGATTCTGCCTGTTCTTAACACTGATGTGTCTTTAACACCGTAGTCCTTAATTACCTGGGGGCTTACAGGTATTGAAACGTTCTGCGGCTGCCACTGCATAGGTTCAATGCCTTCAATCTGCTCGTCGCTAAGGCTGAATTTGACCTCCGGAGTTCCATAAGGCTTCGTGTGCTTCAGCTGCCTGATGTACCAGTCCGTATTTGCAAGGCTAAGGTTTACAATCCTGACGTCGCGCCTTATTCCTTCAACATACTGCAAAAACCAGAGGGGGAATGTATCGTTATCGCCGTTTGTAAACAAAATTGAATTAGTCTGACAGCTCTGAAGAAGGTTGTACGACATGTCCCACGGCACCCAGTCGCGCGAGCGGTCGTGTGTAAAATAATTTACCTGCAGCATACGCAAAGGTATAAACAAAAATGCCAGCGTTAGAAAACCGAACAAGGCTGCCTTTTCATACGTCCTGCCGCGCAGCTTCTCCCTTATTACTTCCATCACTTCTTTTACGCCTACAGCAATCCAAAGGCAGAAGACAAAAAGGGCTCCCGGATAAAAGTAATCTCTTTCTCTCGGCTGCGGCTCCTGCTGGTTCTGGTAGAATGCGATAAGGTAGCCCATGAAAATAAACAGTATCAGAAATGCCGAGGCCATTTTCCAGTCCTTCCTGAAATAAAAGTACAGGCCTAAAAGGCCAAAGATAAATGGAATGGCAAAGTAGTCTTTAACGCTTACGCCGGCATCCTGAATGTATGACTGGCGCCCGACAAAGTTCCATAAGAGGTACCTGTTATACATATGATTAATCTGGTACTTCCAGAGAAAATCCAGGTCACTCGAGTATTCGGTATAAATTGCCTGCTGGTGAGGCTCCGAAGAAAACCTCCTCTTAAAGGCAGGGAAGTCGCCATACTGCTCGCGCCCCAGATAAGAATCCAGCTCCCTGAAAGTCTCAGGGTCATTTTCATTCATCGGAGGCTCCTGTGTTGCCCTTATTATTATCATGGAATAGGTGGAAAAACCTATAAGGGCAAACAACAGGCACAAAGAGGACAGGTTTAACAGAGGCTTTTTGTTCTTAATTGTCCAGTACGAGAGGTAAGCCAGTCCGGCCAGAATAATTATATACACAATCATGTTAACAATCGGATCGGGCCCGAAAATCCAAAGCAGCAATGCCGGAAAACCTTTTACAATGCCCGGGTATGCGGCTGCCAGCACTACGGCTCCAATCATTAGAGGCATATAAAATGAGCTCCTGTTAAATATCCTGTCGCGGAATATGAACATGAAGATAACCGATATGCCGATCATGATCCATCTGAACTTTGAGTCGAATTCCTGGTAGGCTTCGGGCGAAGGTGCAGTTGTCCCGGTTTCAGATCCCCAGAGCCCGAGGGCCACAACCGTCATTATGGCCAGATGTATCAGAAGAATGTAGGCGCTTTTTTTATACATCACTTCATCTGTAACGTACTTTTTCATTACCACAACGCCTACAAAAGTTAAAATTGCCAGCATGCTCATCAGGTGCACGCCTGCTGAAATTCCTATTATGTAGGCCATCAGTATGATGTACTTCTCATTGTCCGGCGAATTGTATCTTTCATGCCAGAGCATCATAAGCCATACAACAAGAGAGTAAAGAAGTGTGCTTACGGCAAAGTAATTTGCCTCGAGCGCGTTGAACCAGAAGGTGTCGCAGAATGCATAGGCAAGAGCCCCAATGGCAGCGGGTATGTAGGTTAAAAGCGCCTCTGCCATATTCCTGTATTCCCGCCCCCTGTAGCTTTCAATTATCTTTACTGCAACCAGGTAAAGCAGCAACACGGAAAAACAGCTGGCAAGAACTGAAAATGAATTGATCCTTAAACCTATGCTCCCGGCAAAGGGGATCATAGAAAATACTCTTCCGATTATGAGCCACATCGGCCCGCCCGGGGGATGCGGAACCATTAGTGAGTACGACGCAGAGGCTATTTCTCCCGGATCCCAGAACGATACTGAAGGCTGTACGGTCAGAAAGTAAATTACTGCTGTAATTAAGAAAACCACCAGCCCTACTGTTCTCTGAAGTGTTTTGTTTTTCATTTGATTCACAGGATTGTGGTTTGAATTATGAATGTAAAATATTAAATTTAGCTGAATAAATCACTAATACCTTTTAGAACGGATGATTGAGCTTAGACAATTTACAAGGGAGGATTTCCACCAGCTTATAGACTGGATTACTTCCCCTATACTTTTATACCAGTGGGCCGGCACCATCTTTACCTTCCCGCTGACCACTTCCCAGCTTGAAAATTATATCCGCGAGGCTGAAAAGCCCGGCCCCCCAAGGCTTATTTTTACCGTCGGGGATGCTTTGACAAAAAAGAGCCTGGGGCACATTGAACTCAACAGCATAGACAGGAAAAACGGATCGGCCTGCATCTGCCGCGTGCTTGTGGGCCCAGAAAACTTCAGGGGAAAAGGGATCGGGCAGGAAATGATGAGAAAAATACTGGAAGTGGGCTTTGAGGACCTGAACCTGCATAGAATTGAACTCAACGTGTTCGACTTTAACACCTCAGCCATTGCCTGCTATGAAAAAGCTGGCTTCGTCCGTGAGGGATTCCATAGGGACGTGCGCAGAGTCGGCGACGAGTACTGGAGCCTCTACAGAATGAGCATACTTAAAGACGAATGGGAAAGAAGTAATAATTAACTGTTGAATAAAATCCCGTCCTCATTTACGTAAAGGTTTGAAAACTCGACATTAAACTTTTCATATTTCGCCTTTTTGTGCAGATTCTGCAGTATGACCCAGGCATAATGAAAGTAACCCTTTCTGAGCGCCTTCCTGTACTCCTTGAGCAAAAATTCTTTGTTCGTCATCTTTACTTTGTCTCCTGAAAAATGTCCCTGCCGGGCGGCTTATGCTGCCTTCAGGACATGATACAATCACTGTGTGGGCGACCCGGTCCTGTGTGTGTGTGGCGAAAGAGAAAACTTTCTGCAGCTTTTTCTTACTGACAAGGCTGCAAAATTATGTCCCGGTTTTAATTGAAGTTATAACAAGTTTAGTTTCTGGAGAGACTCCTTGAGCCATTTGTTCTGAAGCTCAAGATTGTAGTTCTCCTGCAGTTCACGGAAATACTGATTATGTATCTTTGTCTGTTTGCTGTTGAAACGTGCATAGACCAGTACTGCTCCCAGAACAAAGGAAATGACGACTGCCAGTATTAATGCTAAATACAGCATCTTGCCCTCCTTTTGTAATTAATGCATAAAATAAAAGTAATCGGTTCGGTATTCGTTCACCTGTGACGGAATTATCTAATGATAACAGATTCTGTACAATCAAAAATGTTTTATGCCGGATTCTGGCATCTTCTGCCAGAGGGAGAATTATGCTTCCGCGTGCCCTGTAATAATTATATAAAAAGATTTTTTGAAATTTCCTAATTTTTTTCTTATTCTGAATACTTTTATTATTCTCTTTTCACTCCTTAACAGCCCACGATGTCTCATCCTCATTAATTTATTTTCAGACAGAGGATTATTTGTAAAAAAATATTATCTTTCGGACTCAAAGAAAGCTTAAGAACCGATTTAATAAATTTCCCCAGTGTTTTTATGGAAGTGTTTTTATGAAAACAGAAAATACAGACATGCTGCCGGAATCCCAGAAAGAGGAACTGGAGCGTCTGCGTAAAAGGGTAAAGGATCTGGAAAATATTGAGGCGGAAAACAAGGTTATTCTCCAGGAACTGGCTTTTGAAAAGGACCTGCTCTTTTCTCTCATGAATAATATTCCTGATACTATCTACTTCAAGGATAAAGATTCCAGATTCGTAAGGGTAAACAGGGCCCAGGCACAAGTCCTCGGCTTAAATGATCCTGAAGAGGCTATCGGCAAGAGTGACTTTGACTTCTTTACAAAAAAACACGCCTCTGAGGCTTTCAAGGATGAGAAGAATATTATAGATACCGGCAAGGCCCTGATCTCAAAGGTCGAAAAGATCAGAAGGGCTGACGGCCAGTACCGCTATGTCTCGGCTACAAAGGTTCCGATTACTGACTACAGGGGCAACTATATAGGTATTGTCGGCATCTCAAGAGATGTTACAGAGGTCAGAAAGGCCGAGGATAAAATTAAGAAATATTCCGAGGAACTGGCTAAAAGCAATTCAAGCAAGGATAAATTCTTCTCAATTATTGCTCACGACCTCAAGAGCCCCTTTACTTCTTTATTGGGCATTTCGGACTTTTTGGCCTCGCACATAAATGAGCTGGCTATAGAGGAAGTTAAGGTCCTATCAGAAAGCATAAGCAAGTCTGCAAACGGGGTTTTCAGGCTGCTTGAAAACCTGCTCCAGTGGGCCAGGCTCCAGACCGGTAGACTTAAGTTCTCTCCGGAAATTCTTAAGCTTAACGATATCTTCTACTCGGTAATTGAGCTTTACCAGGACCAGATTCAGAAAAAAGAAATTATCCTGGAAAACCGCATCCCAGCGCAGATTATGGTCTTTGCAGATAAAAATATGACCGCTGCCGTAGTCAGGAACCTTGTTTCAAATGCCCTTAAGTTTACAAAGCCCGGCGGAAGAATTGCCCTGTTCAGTTCTGTGCAGAACGACATGGTAAACGTTTCCGTCTGCGACGAGGGCGTCGGTATACCTGAGGCAGTAAAAGAAAAACTTTTCCGGATTGATGAATGCGTCTCAACAGAAGGCACTGCAAAAGAAAAGGGCACTGGACTGGGACTGGTGCTCTCAAAGGAATTCGTGGAAAAAAACGGCGGAACCATCCGCGTCGAGAGCGTTCCGGGGCAGGGAAGTGAGTTTACTTTTTCTCTCAGGCTGGCCCAGGAATAGGGCCTCCCGTTTTTTTTAGTTTATTTCCTTCTGCATGGTGAAAATAAACCGGGATAAATTTATATTATATAACCACAATGCAGAAAGTTAAATGAAGGAATTCAGGCAGGGCTTTTTTATCGTATGGGCAGCTCTTAGCATTGCCGCGCTTTTTATACTGACTGTCCCCTTTGTTCTGCCTGAAAGCACTATATATAAAATTACTCCTGTATGTGAAAGTAAAAGGCTTGGCCTCGGGCAGTGCCCCTTGTGCGGCATGACTACGGCTTTTATAGAAATATCAAAGGGCGACTTTACAAACGCCTTTAATTCTAACCGCGCCTCTTTGGCGCTTTACTCTCTCCTGGTCTTAAACCAGCTAGTTTTTCTGGGGAGATTTGCTTTCAAAAAATTATATTTCAGAAAATTATTTATCAGACTCTGAAAAAACTAATAAAGCTTATAATTTATAAATGAGGTAAGAAATGCAGGTTATCAGTTTCGCATGGGGTGTTCTGGCTATAATCGGTTTCATAATCGGATTCTTCCCCTGTTTGGGTGCATTAAACTGGATCAATATCCCCTTTGCAATTATTGGGGGCGTTGTAAGTTATATTACAAGGAAAAATACAAAGCCCGGCCAGCCCAACCGCCCGGCAACTTTTGGATTGTATCTTTGCCTGGTGGCGGTATTCGTGGGGGCGATAAGACTTATTGCCGGCCTGGGAGTGTTTTAAGTAATTTTACTGGACCGGCAGTTACTTCGCTAATTTATACGCCATGTATCTGCCGGTTCTTAAAAACTGGTATTAAGGCTTCATCACGACTTTTACGCAGTTGTCCTCTTTATTTCTGAAAATTGCATAGCCGCGGGGCGCATCTTCAATTTTAATGCGGTGTGTAATAATCTGTGAGGGATCAATCTTTCCGTCTTCTATCATTTTTAACAGGGGAGCCATGTACTTCTGTACGTGTGTCTGCCCCATCTTAAGCGTCAGGCCCTTGTTGAATGCAGCCCCTAAGGGTATCTTGTCTGCTACACCGCCGAATACACCCGGAATTGAAACCACTCCTCCTTTACGGCATGCCTGTATTGCTTCCCTTAAGGCGGTTGGACGGTCACTCTCAAGACGCACTGCCTGCTTTGCACGGTCGTAAAAACCCATGAGTCCCGATCCATGCGATTCCATTCCCACGGCATCGATGCAGCAGTCAGGCCCGCGTCCGCCCGTCATATCTTTCAGCCTTTCAATTACGTTCTTATCCTCATCATAGTTAATTACCTCGGCCTTGCTCAGGCGTTCTGCCATCTGCAGCCTGTATGGCACCCGGTCTATTGCTATAACCCTGCCAGCACCAAGCAGGAACAGGCTCTGTATTGTCATCTGCCCTACGGGGCCGCATCCCCATACAGCAACGGTCTCACCCCCTTTTAATGCGCAGTTTTCAGCTGCCATGTAGCCCGTGGGGAATATGTCTGACAAAAAAAGTACCTGCTCGTCGGTAAATCCGTTATTGACCTTGATCGGGCCTACATCAGCATACGGAACCCTTACATATTCGGCCTGCCCGCCCGGAATTCCCCCGAAAAGGTGCGAATACCCATAGATACCGGCCGGGGAGTACCCGTAGACCTTTTCAGCCATTTTCCTGTTAGGGTTGCTGTTATCACACAATGAGTATTGCTGCTGCCTGCAGTAGTAGCACTCTCCGCATGAAATAGGGAAGGGGACTACAACCCTGTCGCCTACATTCAGCTTTTTTACGTCATTGCCCTTTTCTACAACCTCCCCCATGAACTCATGCCCGAATATGTCCCCCTTTTCAGTAGTTGGAATGTACCCATCGTAAAGATGCAGATCGGAGCCGCAGATTGCCGTCGAGGTAACTTTTATAATAGCATCTCCTGAATTCTTTATCTCAGGGTCCTTTACCACCTCAACCCTGATGTCTCCGGAACCGTGGAAAACAACCGCCTTCATATATTTCCTCCTTTATTCTTAAGACAAACGACAATTTATATTATTTAAGCCCGGTATGAATGGCAATTCCAATTAGTTTGCACCATGGGAAATGAAGATGCCGCTGTTTTTTGTAAGGCTATGCTGATAAGGTTGCCTTCAGGGAGTAATTGAAGAAATCCTGGAATATTCTATTAAAGCCGTGCCCTGCCGGTGTATGACTTTTTTTGTGGTGTTTTAAGGCCAAATTGGTGCTGCGGCTTTTTGCGGCCGGCAGCATCAACCGGACTTAATTACTTTGTGTCTGAGGATGTGGAAATGTTCTTCGGAATTGAAACCGATTTGCTCTTTGATGAACCTGAGCCATTGCCCTTGTTCTTATAGTCAGTCTGGTAGAATCCCGTTCCTTTGAAGATGGGACCTGCACCCGGGCCGATAAGCCTCTTGAGCTTGCCGTGGCATTGAGGGCATTCCTCAAGCAGACTATCTGTCATTTTCTGAAAATACTCAAATGAATATCCACATTCTGTGCATTTATAATCGTATGTCGGCATTATAAACCTCTTTTCAATATTTAATTACACGCAAAAATAGCGATTTTTCCCGTTCTATAAAAGTTAGTGAAAACAATTTGTACTGCTTATTGCAATAATATCCTAAATTTAGCTATTTTTGCCAATAACTTTTTTGCAGGATATATGAATCGTAAATTAATTGCGCTTTTGGTTTATACAACTTTATTTCTAAATGGTTGCCTTAATTATTATCAGGAAACAACCGTTAAAACTGACGGCTCGGGGAACATGTTCGTTCATTACTGGATGAAAACAACAAAAACACAGGATTCCCTCTTTGTCAAACAGGTCGGCATCTTCAATCCCGACTCCATTAAAAACGAATTTGCTTCAAAATACGCCAAAATAGATAAAATTGAGGTTTATGCAGACAGCTCCGATACAACTATCCATGCAAAAGTGGAATTTACATTTCAGCATCTGGACTCTCTGAACAATACCAAAGCCTTTAAGGACGCCAACTTTTCCATTAAAAACGGTGCAGCCGGACAGAAAATATTCTCACAGTTTATCCCTCCCGTGGCTACCGGCTTCGGCGTGGATGCAGGCTCCTTTACAGTGACTTATGTTTATTACCTTCCTGGCGACATTATTACACATAATGCCCAGGAAATCAGCAAAAACAGGCTTACCTGGCGCTATAAGCTCTCCGAAATCGGCATGGGTAAGACAATTACGGCTACATACAGGCCCTTCAAGCTGAAGGAAACCCCTGTCTGGATATATTCATTGGCATTTGCTGTTTTGCTAATTGTAATTATATTTCTTTTTAGAAAAAATAGATCCTAAAGTACCGGCAAACTCACACCGCGTGCCCGGATAGAAATATACACGGCCAAGGGGAATTCTAAGTCTTTGCGCAAAATTCATGCTCTATTGTTTTGTTGACTTACCCCGTGGTTTTCCGTATATTTAGAATTTCCTTTGTGAGATTTTTATAAACTTGACAGAAAAATGTCCGAAATAGAATTTAAAATATTCTCCGGAAGCGCCAACCCAAAGCTCGGAGAAAAAATTGCAGCTCATCTGGGAATGAATTTAGGCGATCTTGACCTTAAGAGATTCAGCGACGGTGAGATTTGGGTTAAATATAAAGAAAACATCAGGGGCCGGGATGTTTTCATTGTTCAGACAACTAACCCTCCGGCTGAAAACCTGATGGAACTGCTTATCATGATCGATGCTGCAAAGAGGGCATCGGCTAAGAGAATTACGGCAGTTATTCCATATTTCGGCTATGCACGTCAGGACAGAAAAGATCAGCCCAGGGTTTCAATTACTTCGAAACTTGTGGCCAACATGATCACTGTTGCCGGCGCCGACAGGGTAATTACAATGGATTTGCATGCGGCTCAGATTCAGGGTTTCTTCGATATCCCCTTCGACCACCTCTATTCTTCTCCTATTTTCTCCGGTCTGTTTAAGGAGAACAAGGATAACCTCGTGGTGGTTTCACCCGATATCGGCGGCATTAAAATGGCCCGTTCCTATGCCAGAAGGCTGAACGCCAGCCTCGTGGTTATAGATAAAAGAAGGCCTAAACCTAACTTTTCCGAAGTAATGAACATCATCGGAAACGTTGAAGGCAAAAATGTTCTGATAGTTGATGACCTGATAGATACTGGCGGTACGTTTGTTTCTGCCGTTAAAGCCCTTAAGGAGAAAGGCGCTCTCGAAATCTTTGGCGCTGTTACTCATCCCTTGCTTTCGGCTGATGCTGTGGATAGAATTGAAAAATCGGAAATTACAAAGCTCTATGTTACCGATACAATTCCTCTTGACGAAGCTGCGAAGAACGGAAGCAAAATTTCCGTGAGAACAGCCTCGGAAATCTTCGCCGAAGCCATTAGGCGTACCTATAGGAACGAATCAATCAGTTCGCTCTTTGAAATTGATAAAGGATAAGAAATTTTGAATTAATATCTTGGAGATGATATGGCAGAAATAACATTAAATGCCAATGAAAGACAAAAAAGTAATAAAGGCGCGAATAAACAGCTTAGAAGACAGGGATCAGTTCCGGGTGTGTTTTATTCAAAAGGCCAGGAACCTGTTTTAATCGAAGTGCCTGAATTGGCTCTTAAACCCCTTATCTATACTTCTGAGGCTCATATCGTCAGCCTTAAAGTCGGTGATAAAGAAGGACTTACATGCGTCCTTAAAGACGTACAGTTTGACCCTGTGACAGACAGAGTCGTTCATTTCGACCTGCACGGCATCAATACTTCAGATAAGATGGAAATCGAAGTTCCTATCCTTCTGGTTGGGAATGCTGCCGGTATTAAACAGGGCGGTGTCTTACAGCAGGTGCTCCATAAGCTGGACGTTGAATGTCTGCCTAAGGACATGCCTGAACACCTGACAGTTAATGTCGAAAAACTGAACCTCGGCGATTCAATCCACGTCAGAGACCTGAGCTTCGAAAACATAGACGTTCTTAATGCTCCTGATGCTGTTGTCGTTTCAGTAGTTACCCCGAGAGCTGAAAAAGAAGCTACCGAAGAGGCTGCTGCTGAACCTGAAGTTATCGCCAAAGGCAAGACTGATAAAGAAGAAGAGTAATTGCGGGCTATCTTTGCTATAGGAAATCCGGGGAGCCGTTATGAAAAGACCAGACATAACGTCGGCGTTATGCTCCTCGACTATTTCGCCCAAAAATTTGATCTCTCTTTTAAGGCTTCGAAGAAAAGCTATTATTTTGCCGAGGGGGAATTGAATGGCTCCCCCTTTATACTGATCAGGCCCAGCACTTATGTCAACTTAAGCGGTATTGCCGCAAGTGACTTTATTTCTGAACATAAGCTGGAGCTTGAAGATTTTCTGGTGCTTTATGACGACCTGAACCTCAGCCTGGCGCAGCTTAAGGTTAAGCTCTCGGGCGGCGATGGCGGCCATAACGGCATTAGTTCTGTTATTTATCATCTTGCTTCTGACAAGTTCCCCCGCCTGAGAATTGGCATTGGAAGGAATTTCTCTCAGGGGCAAATGGCCGATTATGTGCTGAGCACTTTCTCGGAAGAGGAATTTAAGGCTTTGGAGCCTGCCTTTATGACGGGAAGCATGATGCTCGAAGAGTACGTGAAAGGCGGCGTCAAAAATATGCTCGACTTTTACAGCATCCGCAGGCAGTCGGCCGATCCGGAAGGTAAGGACTCTGAGAAAGAAAATGACGCTCAATAGCCCCCTTTCCGCGAAATAAATTGTATATTGTATGAGTATTTAATAAAATTTATAGTTAACTAATTTAATAACTCCTGCTCTTGCCATAGGGGTGAGGGCCTTTAGTCCAAAGGAGGTGAATCAGGACAATGCAGAAGAATCATTACGAAAGCGCAGTTATTATTAACGCTGCCATCGAAGAAGAACAGATCGAGGCTACTATCAACAGGATTTCAGAACTCATCCGGGTAAACGGAGGAGAGATTCTTGAAGTTGAAAAGTGGGGTAGAAAAAGACTAGCCTATACTTTAGATAAGACAAAAAGCGGTTATTATGTGATCTTTAGGTTTACTGCACCAACAGATCTGATCGCAAAGCTCGAAAGAATGTACCAGCTCGATGAGTTTGTACTGAGATTCTTAACGATCGTTTTGGATAAGTTCGCTCTGGAATATATTGAGAAAAGTAAGGCCGCTAAGGCTCAGGAAGCTGAAACTGCTCAGGCAGAACAGGCTCCGGCTGAAGAACCGGCTCCCGCTAAAACTGAAGAAAAAACGGATAAGGAAGTACAATAAACTATATCGATAAGTATGGAGGATTTAAGCATGGGTGAATTAAAAATGCCTGAACTCAACAGCATATTGGTTGCAGGCAACTTAACAAAAGATCCAATATTCAGACAGACTTCAAACAATACGCCTGTTGTAAATTTTTCAATTGCTGCTAATCGTAAGTATAAGGACAGCTCCAATAACTGGCAGGAAGATGTCTGCTATGTGGGAGTTGTTGCCTGGAACAAACTGGCTGAAAGCTGCAAGGAAAGACTTAAAAAGGGCAGCGCAGTTCTGGTCGACGGCGAACTTCAGAGCAGAAGCTGGAAAACCGAAGACGGCCATAACAGAAGTATTGTCGAAATTAAAGCTAAAAGAATTCAGTTCCTCAATAAAGTCGGTAAAAATTCTCCGAACGAGGGCACATTTATCGATGCGGCTGAGGATGACTTGGCTTTTGAGGATAATTCTTTCGATAAGTTCTTATCAGATGAAGAATCGGAATTATTAAATAATCAATAATTTTTAAGTTGGTTGAGAATTATGAAAAATAAAAGAATCTGCAAGTTCTGCGAGGCTAACGTAACATATATAGACTATAAGGATGAAAAGCGACTGATAAAGTTTCTGACCGAACAGGGCAAGATCATTCCCAAGAGAATTACTGGTACTTGTACCAAACATCAGAGGGAACTGGTTACTGCCATTAAAAGAGCCAGACAAATCGCTTTACTGCCTTATGTTTCTGAAGCCTTAAAGTAATACGGAGGAATAATGAAAGTTATATTAAGAAAAAACTTCGAACAACTCGGTCAGATTGGTGATGTGGTTGATGTAAAAGATGGTTTTGCACGTAACTTTTTGATTCCCCGCAATATCGCTTTCGCGGCCCAGAAAGGCAACGTTAGAGCGCTGGAAGAAGAAAAGAAACAGCTGGCAAAGAAAAAGGTTAAAGAGCTGCAGGCAGCCGAAAACCTGGCCGCTGAACTTGAAAAAGTATCTGTTACCATCCCCGTTAAAGTCGGCGAGGAAGATAAAATATTCGGTACTGTTACAACTCAGATGATAAGCGACAGCTTAAAGGAAAAAGGACACGATATAGACCGCCGCAAGATCGAAATCGTTGAACCTATTAAATCTCTGGGTATCTACAGCGTCAATATTAAACTCCATCCGAGCGTAACGGCTGTTGTTAAAACCTGGGTTGTTCGCGAATAGTTGAATCGTGAACTATTTTTAAGGCCGGCTTTCTTAAAAGCCGGCCTTTTTTTATTTTGCTCTCTTCTTGTAAAATATTTACCTTATATATGCTTTTGCTATTGCTTTTACTGCGGAAATCTCTTTATGTTTGTAAAGTATTCGCCCGGAATTGTAAATAGCCGGACTTCTTCCGAATCCTTAAGTACTGTCTTGACTATTGCTTTTCTTTTGGTGATAATTAGCTGAGCCGTTTCAGCCTGGCCCCGGAGGTTTTTCCAAACCGATGGAATTCCTGCGGGAAATGTATAAAATGCCCTACTGACCGTTTTAAAATTAGAAAAGATTTTCTTAGTTTTCTTCAATTCTTTAAAATATAAAAGCCATGAATCCAGTAAGTACAAATATCTTCCTTCTACGGAGGTCTCTATGAAAAAATTGCTTCTGTTTTTTTCTTTGCTACTCACATTTTCTTTTCAAACTACTACATTTGGCGGCGCTCTGGGCACTACAGGTAAAATTGCCGGCAGGGTCGTCGATGCGGCAACACGCGAGCCGCTGCCTTTTGTCAATATAGTCGTCGTCGGCACCAGCATGGGTGCTGCCACCGATATGGACGGATATTACTCCATACTGAATTTAGCCCCCGGCACTTACAGCCTTAAGGCGTCAGCCATCGGATATAACAGCACGACTGTACAGAACGTTAAGGTATCTATAGACCTTACCACAAAAATTGATTTTGACTTAAGTGAAACAAGCGTTCAGCTGAACCAGGACGTGGTCGTTGTGGCGCAGCGCCCGCTGGTTACAAAAGACCTTACAGCATCAACTTCAGTCATAGGAGCAACTGAAATCCAGTCGCTGCCTGTAACTGAATTTCAGGAAGTCCTCCAGCTTCAGGCCGGCGTCGTTGGCGGTAACGTCCGTGGCGGCCGTTCTGGCGAAGTTGTTTATGCCATAGACGGTGTTCCTGTAACTGACGTTTATGACGGCGGTACCGTAGTTGACGTAAACGCCAACTCCATTCAGGAAATGCAGTTCGTCTCGGGCGCATTTAACGCTGAATACGGACGCGCCCTTTCAGGATACGTCAATATCGCAACCAAAGACGGCGATAACAACTTTACAGGTACACTTAATACCTACTTCGGCGATTACGCCAGCACGCATACAAATATATTCAGGGGCATAAATAAATTTAACCCCAATTCAATCCATAACTACGAGGGAAGCCTCAGCGGCCCGATCATCAAGAACGTACTCTACTTCTACGCCAATGCACGCTATATTTATTTCGGCGGCTGGCTTAATGGTGAAAGACGCTTCAACCCATGGAATATAACTGTAAATAACGCCACGGCAACAGACCCCAGCCAGAGATGGGTTGTTATGGGATACCCTACCGTCGTTAACCCGATTGACGGAAAGACCTATCAGGCCGCAGGCGACGGCAAACTCGTTTCAATGAACTGGAACGAAAAAATGTATGGGCAGGGAAAACTTACATTTAAGCCGCTTCCTGAAATTAAGCTGACTTATAACTATATCTATGACCACGTCAGCTACCAGGATTTTGACCAGGCCTTTACATTTAATCCCGATGGAAATTATAAAAAATTCCGCTGGGGCAATACAAACATTTTATCTTTAACACATACACTGGGAGCTAATACATTCTATACTGTCAACGGCTCATATTTCTTCAAGGAATTCAGGCAGTATGTCTACGAGGATCCTAACGACCCCAGGTATACAAACTCCGTTCTTTTATCACAGCAGCCGAACGATATACCTACTTTTAACACCGGCGGCACCCAGACACAGCACTTTAAGAGAACAACAGGTTCAACTGCCCTTAAGTTCGACCTTACTTCACAGATTACAAAATCACATCAGGTGAAAGTAGGTGCCGAGTTCAATAAACACAGATTAAGTTTTGATAACGTTAATCTGCTCGAGGAAACAGGACTTGAAAATCCTTCCGTAAGCGGAAATCCGTTTGCAAGATACCGTATCCCGGATATCAACAACCCTAACGAAAACACAGGCATTGACAGATACGTCAGAAATCCGATTGAATTCTCTTCTTACCTTCAGGATAAAATTGAACTTTCTGAACTTATTATAAATGTCGGCTTGAGACTGGATTACTTTAAGCCGGACGGAAAGGTGCTTACCGATCCTACTGATCCTGATATCTACAGGCCGAGAAATCCTGCAAACCTGGCTAAGACACTGGAAGAACGCAGAGCTTACTGGTATAAGGATGCTTCCTCAAAGGTTCAGCTTTCACCAAGACTTGGCGTGGCTTTCCCGATCACAGACCGCGGCGTAATACATTTTTCTTACGGCCACTTCTTCCAGATACCTAACTTTGATCTTTTATATACCAATCCGGAATATAAGTTCGTTGCAACAGGTACCGGTAACTTTGGCATCGCCGGTAACCCCGACCTCAGGCCTGAACAGACTATTTCAGGTGAAGTTGGACTCCAGCAGGCACTGACAGAAGACCTTTCGGTAGACATTACCGGATACTTCAGGGATATCAGGGACCTTGCCGGTACAAGAGCTGATGAAATAAGAATGTTCGGCGGCGCAGGAACCTACAGCCAGTACGTTAACAGCGACTTTGGATTTGTTAAAGGTATCATTGTTACGCTGACAAAAAGATTCTCTAACAACTGGTCTGCTACTATTGACTATACTTTAATGACTGCAAAGGGCAATGCTTCAGATCCTGCAGCTACACGTAACATGATCACAAGCGGACAGCGGCCTGAAATGCAGATCCTTCCGCTTGCCTGGGATCAGACACACACTGTAAATGCAACTATCAGCTATTCATCTCCGGATAACTGGGGCTTCAGCTTTATTGGCGAATATGGAAGCGGATTCCCTTATACCCCAAGACGCTCTATAAACGTTTCTTCGCTCCTTACAAACAGCGAGATGAAACCTGCAACATTTAATGTTGACCTGAGAGCCTATAAGGACTTTATCTTGTTCGAAAATTATAGATTGAGTTTCTTCGCACGTATTTATAACCTCTTCGACATTAAAAACCAGGTCGGTGTATATGACGACAGCGGAACGGCTGATTTTACTATCGATGAGTATAATTTCCGCCTGCAGAATAAACCGGCTATTGTTAATACACTGGATGAATATTATAATAACCCGACCATGTACAGCGAACCGCGCCGGGTTGAATTCGGAGCTTCATTCTTCTTTTAATTGTAAATGAAATTAAAATATTTAGCGGGATAGACATGAAAATAATGAAATTCTTTCCATTAGTTGCATTGGTTGCCCTTATGCTCCAATTGGATTCTTTCGCCCAGCAGATCGGCAGGGGCGACCCAACAGGAAGCTGGGCCAGAACGGGTGTGCATAATGGAAACCAGGTTAGAACAGTTTTCAGAAATTCAGGAGTTATTGCCCAGCCCGGTTCCGACGGCCCCAGAGGAGCCTGGAAATTTGACGATAATGGATATATTGGCGACGTTTCACCCCTTATGGGTGTGCGCCTGCCGATTAAAGACTGGAATAAAGACGGAATACTTGACACTATTCACTCTGTCGTTATTACCCCGGTCGACAGACCTGGAGGCGGCAAGGGCACCGGCGGCGTAAGCTGGACTTTTGCACCAATCCCCGGATTCTTAAATCAGTCATATAATGTTGTCGGTAAGGGTATTGCTTTCAGCGACAACCCGCAGACATGGCCTGCTTTCTGGCCGGATCATCCGGACTGGAAAGACTCACTGGGCAAGGCTGAATGGAACGGCTACTTCGGACGCGGACAGATTCATGCCGACCAGGAAAGCTTCTTTATGATGGATGACAACATGGACGAAAACATGTTTACGCTCTACGGATTCTTACCCGACAGCACCGATAATACAAGAAAAGGACAGGCCCTTCAGGTTAAGGTAAGAGGACTACAGTGGGCTAACCCGCTGGCTGAAAATACACTCTTCTGGGTTTATTCTGTTAAAAATGTCGGCACTACTCTCTACGACCAGACCGTCTTCGGCTTCCTTGTTGGTACCTACGTCGGTATTGAAGGAAATGAGTACAGCGATGACGTTTCCTACTTCGACGTCAGAGAGTCTATGACATATACATGGGATTTCGGTAACTATATTAACCCAATTGACAACCCTAGATGGAAGCCGAATCCTAGTGCCGTGGGTTACGTCGGCTATGCATTCCTGGAATCTCCCGGAAATCAGTACGACGGGATTGATAACGATGGAGACGACAATTCAGCCGTAAAAAAATACTGGAACTTTACGCCTGATGCTCCTTTCTTTACCGCCTCTGACTTCGATGCCAGGACAGTCAACGCGGGAGATAAACTTGTTAAAATTACAATTACCCCTTCGGGTGATTATGTTAGAGAGCAGTTTACAGTTCAGGCCGGTACGGATACTGTTTACTCGATGGGAAAAAGATTCGTTCTCGAACCGGGTAAGACTAAACTCGTTGAAGGCAACGTTGATCCTTCCACGGGTAACCTGAACGCAAATGCTTCAGACGGCTTTGATAACGACCTGGATGGACTTATTGATGAAAATTACCAGGTTGACTACAGACAGTTCAAAAAAGCACTGAAAAGCGGCGTGGTCTTAATAGACCAGGTTGCCCCGGTACAGTACAAGGAATTCTTAAACAGCCACGGCAGGCAGGATCTCATGATTGACGAGTCCAGAAATGACGGACTCGATAACGACGGCGACTGGAGCCGTGACCCCGTGACCGGCGAATGGATTTATGGAAACGGAAAACTCGTTGATGACGTCGGCGCCGACGGAAAAGCCAATACACATGATATGGGTGAAGGCGACGGCGTACCGACACCCGGAGAACCAAACTTTGACGTTACTGACGTTCATGAGTCGGATCAGATAGGCCTGACCAACTTCCAGTACTTTGCCCCTGCAAGTGGAATCCACATGAACAATAACGAGGAAATGTGGGGCAGGCTGCGTCCCGGCTTCTTTGACGTGCCTGAAATATTTGTCAACGGCCAGGCTACACGCGGCGAAGACGGCGACTTTGTATACGGCTCGGGCTATTTCCCGCTTCTGCCGGGTAATACTCAGGACTTCTCCCTTGCACTCTGTTATGGCGATGACTTCAAGGGAGTCTTAAAAACCAAACAGGTCGCTCAGATTATCTATAACGCAAACTATAACTTCCCGACCCCGCCCGACAGGCCTACACTGCGCGCTGTTGCAGGCGACCATAAGGTGACACTTTACTGGGATAAGGTTGCCGAAAACTCAATCGATCCTACTACAAAGGAAAAAGACTTTGAAGGTTACAAGATCTACAAGGGAACTGATCCTGACTTTACAGACGCAAAACAGATCTCTGACGGTACGGGACAGAAAAAAGGCTATGTTCCGCTCGTTCAGTTTGACCTGAAGAATAATATTACAGGATACTTTGTTGCTTCACCTCAGCTTTATACACTGAATAACGGTATGCCTTTCTATCTTGGTGATGATTCAGGTATTCAGAACACATTTGTGGATAATGACGTTGAAAACGGCAGAACATACTATTACGCCGTCTGCGCTTACGACAGGGGTAAGGCTATTGCCGACATATTCCCGTCGGAAAACAACAAGCCTATCTCCAAAAACGTTGAAGGCATCCTTACATATACTTCAAATACATTGTCTGTTGTTCCTAATGCTCCTGTTGCCGGTTATGTTCCTCCTAAAAACAGCGCTAAACTGGAACACACACTGGGCAGTTCAACAGTCGTACCTTATTACGCAACTATTGATCCTACAAAGATAAAAGATGCATCTTATGAGGTATTCTTTAACGACTCAACCGTAAAAGGTGTCAGTTTTGCATATGCGTACAACGTGGTTAATCTGTCGACAAAAGATACTATCATTTCGCATAACAAGAAGATGCTTGCAACAAACGGCGACATTTTTGACGGGCTCCAGCTTTCTTTCGACACAAGATACCAGACACTTGACTCAATTAAGATGGATGCTTCAAAGAGCGGCTGGAATAAAAACCGCCCCAATAATCTTGGCTTTAATGTTACTCCGGCAAACTACAGCGGCATTGTAAGTATTAATTATCCTTACGATTATATGCTGGTTTTCTCGGATGAGTACAAAGATTCATCAAACAAGCTCGCTTCCTACGGGTCAAAAGCTGTACCTGCCAAGACAAAGCTGAACTTTAAGGTTTTTGACATAACCGAACCGGCAAATCCGGTCAGAGTTCAGTTCGGTTTTGCCGATGCTGCCGGTGCAGCACAGGATACACTTTCAAAGCTCGACAGAATCTTTCTTTCCGACAGGGAAGGCAAGACAATTTCATGGTGGATTACATTCTCAAAAGATAGCACTTATGTACCCCGTGGAGGTGACACTTTGTTCGTCAGATTCACTAAACCTTTTACCAGCAGGGATAAATTTACTTTTACTACTGCAGCCGCTTCATACGATGCGGCGCTGGCAAAGACTCAGCTGAATGACGTAAAAGCAGTGCCTAACCCGTACATAGTTACAAATACGTTCGAACAGCCGCTGCCCTCTCAGATAAGAGGCCGCGGTGAAAGAGTAATTAACTTTATTAATCTGCCGCCTAATGCCAGAATTAATATCTATTCATCTGACGGCAGCCATATTCAGACACTCCAGCAGGATGGCGGTTACAATAGCGGCAGCCTGTCCTGGAATCTGAGAACTAAGGAAGGTCTGGATGTTGCCTTCGGCGTCTACTTCTACGTGGTTGAAGCTCCGGGCATCAGTGAAAAGAAGTACGGCAAAATAGCTATCATTAAGTAAATGAATTTCCATGAAATTCTACTGGAGTTTAAAAATGAATAAAAATATAATAAAAGTAATTATACTCGTCCTCTTCGGTACCAACATTCTTATGGCTCAGTCGAAGGTTGGTACCACTGCTGCAAATTTTCTTACTATTCCGGTAGGCCCCAGGGCTACCGGAATGGGCGGGGCTTTTGTGGCTGTTGCCAATGACGCAACAACTTCTTTCTGGAATCCCGGAGGGCTCTCACGCCTTTCGAAAAATGAATTCAGCGTCGTACACTCGGAATGGCTCGTAAATACAAACCTTAACTGGCTCGGCCTTGCAATTAAGCTAGATGACGATAATACTGTAGGCCTGAGCGTAAACCAGCTTGCTTACGGAAGTGAGGCCATTACAACGGTTGACCAGCCTAATGGTACAGGACAGACCTGGGACGCTCAGGATATAGCTTTCAGCCTGTCTTATGCAAGAAACCTTACCGACAGATTTTCTATCGGCGGCAGCGTAAAATACATTCAGCAGAGGATCTATAATGAAAGCGCCAGCGCTTTTGCTCTCGATATCGGCCTCTTGTTTACCACTCAGCTCAAAGGCCTCAGAATAGGTATGAATATCGCTAACTTCGGTACTGAAATGCAGATGGGCGGCAAAGACCTTCTGCAGCCCGTGGATATTGATCCTGCCCATACAGGCAACAACGATAACGTGGTCTCTGACCTTGGAACAGACAGCTGGACACTGCCTTTAATTTTCACCGTAGGCCTTGGAATGGACGCCATTCAGACTGAGGACTGGAAGGTTACTCTGGCTTCAGATGCCATTTACCCCAACAACCAGTCATCATATCTGAACCTGGGAACAGAAGTAACGTGGTCAAACCTTGTCTCTTTAAGAGTAGGCTATAACTCACTCTTTAAGACGGCAGCTGAAGAAGGACTGACCGCAGGTGTGGGACTTAACTACAACTTCGGCCCGCTCTCGGCAAGAGTTGACTACAGCTACATGAACTACGGAATATTTAAGCAGATCTCTAAATATGCGCTGAGTGTAAGCTTCTAAAATTCTACAGTATCTTAAAAAAAAGCCGGTTTTTATAAGCCGGCTTTTTTTTTGCTTAAAACCACCCATTCTTCTTCAGTAATGCAATTGGAGGTTCAGTTTTAGGAACAATTCCCGAATCCCTCATCTTCTCAAAAAAAAGCTCTCCCATCATCTGGTAGCCGTAAAGGTTTGGATGAAGATGGTCAGTCATTAGATCGTTTCCCGTGATGCCTGAAGGGCTGATGGAATCAAAAACTGAATCAATTTTAACCAGGGGAAAATTAAACTCACGCGCAAGCGACTTGATTACAGAATTCATCTCTTCAGGCGCCCTGAACCTCAGCATATCCAGGTCCCTTGCAAAGCGGAAGAGCGAATCGGCCTCGTCAGTCTTATTTAGTTTGAGCTTGCCTAAGGCCCTTATGAAAGTTTCTTCTGCTGAAGGCAGGTCCTTGCCTGAAGAGGAGATAAAAGGCGGCTGGTCCTTTAAGTTGCACACAAGTGTGCCCAGTACAACAGGTACGCCGGAAGATTGGGCCATGGACAGTATGTCGCGCAGGTTCCCCTCAAACTGCAGTACTCCCTCCTGAAACAAACGGGAGTTATATGGGATCTCCTGGTCGGAAGTAACTTCAGAGGAGACAATACCGAACTGCCTGTCGTGCCTGAACAGGCGGAAGATAACGGTTACAAAATCACTCATTAGTTCTACAGTCCTGAATCTTTCCAGGTAAAGCATGAGGTTGGTCAAATGCCTGCTTCGCCCGGGAGGCAGCGTTGAGGCAGCGCCAAGGGCGCCGTAGTACTCGTTATGCCCTGCATAAATAAGTATGACGTCAGGCTTCTGCCTGAGTATTCCAGGCATGAAATCCCTCAAGGCATAACTGTTTATTGCCATAATGCTCATGTTTATTACTTCAATTTTTGACCTATTGTACTCATCCTTAAGACGGCGCTCTAAATACCTGGAGAATGAAGAGGTGGGAAGATAGGGGAATCCTGCGGCACAGTTTTCACCCAGTATAAAAACACGGAATGAATTCTCAGGCTTTTTCTTGGAAAAAAGATCTTCAATAGGTTTTGGTACGGTGGTATTCCTGTAAAAGTACCTCTTTGCAATTTCAGGATTAAGCATAAGTTTACCCGGAATGACCTCAATAAACTGCTCATATGGGCGCCCGTAGCCCGAAAGACTGAGCAGGAGTTCTGTAGAGAAAAAGAACATAAAGGGGATTAGTATAAGAATAACATAAAAATAAGCTGGCGGCTTTCTGGAAGTGCCGGGAAGTCCCGCAGCGTCTGATTCCTGCGTCGTGGAATCAAAAGAAAATGCCCTTTTCTGCTTAAACATCATTTTCAGCAAAGACATAATTCACCGGAATCATTCTGGAGTTAAACAATCGTTTCCTGGCATGCCTCAATATTAAATAATATAAAGAAATGATATACGCTTCCAATTTTTTTACACCGCCAGGTAAATTTTCCTGCTTAAAAAAGCTGCCCCCGGGCGTTTATAGGGAAATTTTATTGTTGATATTGTTTCATAATCTACTATTTTTACGTACTCGTAATTATGTAGAATTTAACATGTATATCCTCGGAATATCAGCTTTTTATCACGATAGCGCCGCATGCTTAGTCTGCGACGGAAAAGTAGTTGCTGCTGCGCAGGAGGAACGTTTTTCGCGCAAAAAGCACGACTACTCTTTCCCCGAAAAGGCGGTGGAATACTGCCTTAATTACGCGAATATCAAAGGCAGCAGCCTCGATTTTGTGGCTTTTTACGATAAGCCTTTTCTTAAATTTGAAAGACTGCTGGAATCATATCTTGCCTCGGCTCCCAAAGGGATACGCTCTTTTATTAAGGCAATGCCTCTTTGGATGAGGGAGAAGCTCTGGATTAAAGACCTGCTGGAGAAAAAACTGGGTTATAAGGGAAAAGTAATCTTTCCCGAACACCACGAGTCACACGCCGCATCGGCTTTCTTCCCTTCACCCTTTCGTGAAGCCGCCTTCCTTACTGTTGACGGCGTGGGGGAATGGACCACGTCCAGCTACGGAACAGGACGCGGAAATAAAATTGAAATTATTGCCGACATGAAATTCCCACATTCGCTGGGACTCCTTTATTCGGCATTTACATACTATACAGGCTTTAAGGTTAATTCGGGAGAATATAAGGTCATGGGGCTCGCTCCTTACGGAGAGCCTAAATATAAGGACCTCATTCTTTCCGAACTCATGGACTTGAAGGAAGACGGCTCCTTTAAGATGAATATGAAGTATTTTAATTATGCGGCCGGCCTTACGATGACAAACGGCAGCTTTGACAAGCTCTTCGGGCGTAAACCCAGAAAGCCTGAAGGTGAACTTACACAGTTTGAAATGGATCTTGCCCGCTCGGTTCAGGACGTTACAGAAGAAGTGATGCTCAGGATGGGGCGCCATATCCACCAAGAAACAGGGATGAAAAAACTCTGCCTGGCCGGAGGTGTTGCGCTTAACTGCGTTGCCAACGGAAGGCTCTTAAAAGAAGGACCCTTTGAGGATATATGGATCCAGCCTGCCTCAGGCGATGCCGGCGGGGCACTGGGCTCAGCACTGTTCCTCTGGCACCAGTACCTATCAAAGGAAAGAACTGCCGACGAGATAAATGACCTTCAGTCGGGCTCATTCTTAGGCCCCGAATTTGGAAGTGAAGAAATTCTGGAATTCCTGGAAGGTAATTCCATACCTTATGAAAGGATTTCAAATGCTGAGGTTCCGGAGAAGGTCTCCGGTCTTATTAACGATGAAAAAGTAATCGGATGGTTTAATGGCAGAATGGAATTTGGCCCCCGCGCTTTGGGCGCAAGATCAATTATCGGGGACGCGCGTTCGGCCAAAATGCAGTCGGTGATGAATCTCAAGATCAAGTTCAGGGAAAGCTTCCGCCCCTTTGCGCCGTCTGTATTAAGCGAGAAGGCGTGCGAATATTTCGAAATTGACCGCCCCAGCCCTTATATGCTCCTTACTGCAAAGGTTAAGGAGGAACGCCGCAGGCAGATGACTGAAGATGAACTAAAACTCTTCGGCATAAGTAAGCTCAACATCGTCCGTTCCGATATCCCGGCCGTTACGCACGTGGATTATTCGGCACGCATTCAGACGGTGCATAAGGATACAAACCCGCTCTACTATGAGACAATAAAAAGATTTTATGAAAAATACGGCTGCCCGGTTATTGTAAACACCTCCTTTAATGTAAGAGGCGAACCGATCGTCTGCACCCCGATGGATGCCTTCAGGTGCTTTATGCGCACCGATATGGATTATCTTTTATTGGGGAATTTCCTGCTTAAAAAAGAGGAGCAGCAGCCCTTAATGGGCGACACAGAATGGAAAAAGGAATTTGAACTGGATTAGCCATGATATTACAGGAAATTAAAAACATAAAAAGCTCTGAAAGTGACCTTAAAAGGTTCGGTATTACAATGGGTATTACACTTATTGTAATTGCCGTGATACTTATAATAGGCAAATCCTATTACTACCCCTACTCTGCAATTGCAGGACTGGCTTTAATAGTCTTTGCTTATATGTTTCCCGTTGTTCTGAAACCTTTCCAGAAAGCCTGGATGGGTCTGGCTGTTTTGATGGGATGGATATCCACAAGGCTTATACTTTCAGTGCTCTATTACCTGGTAATTACTCCGATCGCGCTGATTGCCAGAGCAGCGGGGAAAAAGTTTCTGGATACAAAAATTGACAGGCAAAGAGTCAGCTACTGGAATTACAGGGCAATTAAGAATTATGACCCGGCCGGCTCGGAAAAACAATTTTAAGATTTGGAGTTTAAAATTATATGAGTAAAATATCAGTACTTGGTGAACTGTGGTCGTTTCTCAGGGTGCGTAAAAAATGGTGGCTTGCTCCAATTGTAATCTTACTTGTTCTTCTGGGCGGGCTGATTGTTATTACGCAGGGTTCGGCACTGGCGCCTTTTATTTATGCTCTTTTCTGATTAGGAATTCTTTTTTTAGCTTAAATGTGTGAGCTTAAAGCAAATGAGCTTAAATCAGAGGGGCCGGCATTTTTTTTAAGCCGGCTCTTCAAGCTTTCTTAGTTCCTGGAAAAGCTCCGGGTGCCTGAGTGTAAACCCTTCCTCCTGCAGCCTGCACGGCCTTACTTCTTTTTGCCTCCCCTTTGCGGCAGCTTTTTCAAAAGCAGGCAGCTGACTGTCCGAAATCATCTTTCTTTCAAGCGCATAATTTATTATGTCCTGCCAGCGGTATGGATGATTGTCGCTTATAACATATCTTTCTCCCGGCCGGAAATCCTCCAGAAGAAAATTACACGCCCGCGCAAGGTCCTCGGCGTGAATGAGGTTTACAATTCCTTCCGGGTCCTTTATCAATCCCTGCCTTATCCAGTTGAGCGGATTTCTTCCCTCGCCGTAAATGCCGGCGCTGTGGAGAACTGCAGCCCCTTTAAGGCGGAAGCTTTCCTCGGCTGCAGCCCTTTTGTTATATGGGTCCAAAGGGGAGTCGTCTTTAATGACTTTCAGATCTTCCTTAAATGCACTTGTAGTCCCAATTATTACTATCTTGTCTGTTAAGGTCCTAAGGAATGTGTCTAACTCCGCCGTGCTATCGGTCAGGGGGAATGAAATAATAATTCCTTCAGGTTTAGCCTTGCTCAGGTTATTCCACGTTTCGGGCAGCCCAGAGTCGAATATCACGCCTCTTATCTGGTGGCGCAGCTTTTCTTTTGATCGCGAGGTGTGTATCGAATATGGATACAGCCTCCTGAAATAGTCTCCCACATACCCTGAACCCAAAAATAAGGTCTTCATATTGTCATCTGTACTTTTGTTTTTACTTTCTCAAGTCATTATGTTTTAATTATTTCTTCTGCCTTGTAGCAGCCATCAGCTGTGCATAAAAGACTCTGGCCGCGTTGTAACCGGGACTAATTGCCAGGCACCTTTTTAACGCCTCAATTGCCTTACTATTATTTTTCAGGTTGAAATAGACCCCGGCCAGATTATACCACACCTGCGGATCATTCTGCGCATATTGAAGACTGCTTTCCAGATAATATAACGCTTCCTTATAATTTTTTCCATCCAGTGCCAGAAGTCCCAGCCATTTAGTTGAATAAGCTCCCGGCTTTAAGGCCTGGAGTTTCTTCAGGTATGGGATGGCGTCTCTGAAAAGATTTGCCTTAATCAGCATTTCAGCCGTGTATCCGTATGCAGTTTCATTGAACGGGCGCTCTTCTATAACTGCGTTCATCTCTTTCTTAAATGCCCCGAACTGCTTCTTCCTTAAGAAATATTCCGCGGCTTTGATGTGTGCGGGTTCCCAGTAGGTCTTTCTGTCAATTATCAGTCCTGCCAAAGTGTCCACAAAATCGTTAAACTTCAGGTTCTCCAGCAGATGATTGGGGCTTCCTTTGGGAACAAAAGGATACGACCCTAAAAGTATCCTGAGCCTTATGTCTGAAACCGTTGAATCCAGGCGTGTAAAAGGGAAATTTACCCTTAAGGTGCTGTCGGCCGTCTTTTCGCTTATTGCCTGGCTTCCTTTGGGAAGAAGGGAATGTTCCTTCATCGTTTTGTAGTACGACTCTCCCATCAGCTGGTAACCTTTTAAGTTGGGGTGCAGGTGGTCGACCATAAGATTATTGCCCGTAATTCCTTCAGGGCTTGCTGCCTCAAAGTCTTCTTCTACAGGTGCCACAGGGCAGCCGTATTCCCGTGAAAGCTTTCGTACAATATTATTTATTTCTTCAGGAGCTCTGAACCTTAGTGCATCAAGCTCCTTGGCCTTAATAAAGAGCTCCCTGGCCTTTTTGTAATCCCCCTTTGCAAAGGATTCCCGGGCTTCCTTGTAAACCTTGTCCGCCCGTTCGAGGCCTGGTTCATTTACGGAAATAAAAGGGAACTGGTCTTTCAGGTTGCTTGCAAGAGTTCCAAGAATAACAGGCACACCGGCTTTTTTAGCCATGTCAAGCATGTCGCGCATATTGTCTTCAAACTGCTTTAGCCCTGAAAGATAGGTCTCGGAATTATAGGCAATGAGGCTTTCGCCTACCATTTTTGACATAAGAGTTTCATTTGAATCATCTGCAGCATTCCCGGAGGAGCCATGGAATATTCCGGCAAAATACCTTATAACGTTTTTTACAAGTTCAAAGGTCTTGAATCTCTGCAGCCTCAGCATGAGGTTTATGAGGAAGCGTGATTTGCCTATGGATTCCGATGAACCCGCTCCAAGAGCCCCGTAGTACTCGTTGTGCCCGTTGTAGAATATTATGAGGTCGGGCTTCTGCTTAAGCACGTCCGGCATAAGATCCCGCATTGTATACGTGTTGACGGCGGTTATTCCGAGGTTTATTATTTCAATATTGTTCTTGGGGTAGAGCAGTGTAAGTTTTCTTTTCAGGTGCCGCGAAAAAGATGCGTTAGGAGCAAACGGCCAGCCCGCGGTGCTGCTTTCACCGAGCACAAAGACTCTGAAGGTAGAATCGTTTTTTACCTCCTTAAAACCGTCGGGTATAACCGAGGGAGCGGTTTTAATGTTGCTGAAGTATCTGAAAGGAATTTGGGGATTCATAAAAAGCATGTCGGGATAGTCGGCCGATATCTTTATGAATGTCTCTATATCCCTGCCGTAATGGAAAAGCCTCAGGCCCCCTTCAAGAAGTATAAAAAATACAACCGGTATGAGTACGGGAACAAAATAAAACCATACGGGATATTTTCTCCCGCTAATGGGACCGGCTTTTTCAGTCTCGCTGTTTTTTTTAACCGCTTCAGCTTTGGTTTTACTCTTTGCCGATTTATCTTTATTTTCGCTATTGCGTTTTTGCTCTTTGGAAATATTTTTCAAAATAGCTCCTGTGACGCTTTATATTAAATTTGTCAGGCAAATTGGCCTTTATGAATGAAACTGTTTTTGCCTATATTTTACTCTGAGAGGACGTAAAGTAAGACAAGTACAAAAAAAACTCAAGCACAATCCGTATCTGGTAAAATGGAAAAGAAAATTAAAATTAAAATTGATAAAAGCAAAAGCAGGATCCCCGTTCCGCAGAAACCGCCCAAGGTGGAGGAAGGGAAAAAGAAGTATAACAGGCGGAAGGTAAAACTGGATACAAAGGAACAAATTGAGACAAAAGGACACTGAACGTAAAATGGTAAAAGCTTCCGTTATTATTTCTTTTTATGCCAGGATCGACTACCTGAGGCTCCTGTTTGCAGGCTTCGAAAGACAGACGTTTAAGGATTTTGAAATTATTATTGCCGACGACGGTTCAAAAGAGGATGTGACGCTTGAAATTGAGAGGCTTTCTGCCGGGGCTTCTTTTCCCGTAGTACACCTCTGGCATGAGGATAAGGGCTTCCGCAAAAATAAGATCCTTAACAGCGCCATTTCTGCCTCAGCCTCAGACTACCTTATATTTGTTGACGGCGACTGTGTGCCGCACCGCAAATTTGTTGAAGAACACTTCATTAACCGCCAGGAAAGAGCCTGCCTTGCAGGACGCAGGGTTAACCTCTCGGAAAAAATTACAAAAATGCTCAGCTATCACTCCGTTAAAGACGGCTTCCTGGAGCGGAAACTCCCCATTCTGATCTTTGACGGGATCTTCGGAAAATCGTTCGACGTGGAAAAAGGTTTTTATTTTGAGTCGGAGAGCTTAAGACGTTTCTTCAACAAAAAGAAAAGAGGGATCGTGGGGTGCAACTTCTCGCTCCACAAGAAAGATTTTCTCTCAATAAACGGCTTTGATGAGCGCTATGAGAAGCCTTCAATCGGAGAGGATAGCGACGTTCAGTTCCGCCTGGAGCTTCAAGGCGTTGAAATTAAATCCATAAACCACATGGCAGTCCAGTACCACCTCTATCACGTTCTTCAGGCGCGCCCGGAAGAAAACCTGGAACTTTTCAGAAAAATTAAGGAATCAAAAGAATCCTTTACCCCATTCGGAATCCTCCGTCAGGAATCAAAGATTTAAGCTTTTCTGCATACTTTCCTTTAAAAAATCTGTTTTTTTGCTCACTCATGCTAAAAAATTAATTTTTTTCTTTATTTTTTCCCCTCGGAACTTGATATAAAAATCTGAAAACCTTATATTTGAAGGAGAAATCATAGAAATACTTAAATAATTAAGGCGGTATAGTGGACGAACTGGATCTCAGAATACTTAGAGCGCTTCAGAAAAACGGACGAATGAAAAGGAGCGCACTTGCCGAGCACATCGGACTTTCAATTCCCTCTGTCAGCGAAAGATTAAACAAACTGGAAGAAAACGGCGTTATTGAGGGCTATTACGCAAGGCTCAACAGAAAAGCCTTCGGCTTCGATATCATGGCCCTCATTACAGTTGTAATGGAATCCTCAAAACATTACAAAGAGCTGAGATCAAACGTGGAGAAGATGCCTCAGATTCTTGAGTGCTATTCGGCTCTTGGTGAAGGATCCCATATATTGAAAGTTGTAGTAAAGGATTCCGATTCACTTGAAAAACTCCTTACACAGATTCAAGCCTGGCCCGGTGTTACACGCACCGTTACAAGTTTCATACTTTCGACAATTAAAGAAACTTCAACGCTTGATATATAATATTTAATTAACGGATAAGATTGAAAAACAAATTATAGGAAAGAAGAAAATGGCAAAAGCAAAGCCCAGAGTTAGAACATCCAGGGAAAGGGTGTTTGATTTTATAAAGGAAAATGATATAAAATTTGTAGACTTAAAGTTCATGGATTTTCCGGGGCAGTGGCAGCATTTGACTGTTCCTGTTACACAGCTGGAAGACTCTTCATTTGATAACGGATTCGGATTCGACGCCTCCTCAATGCGCGGATGGAAGGCTATAAATGAAAGCGATATGCTCATTATTCCCGATCCTGAAACAATGTTCTTTGACCCGTTTATTGAAATCCCGACCATAAGCCTTACATGCGACGTTTACGAACCGGCAACAAAGGAAAAATATAACCGCTGCCCGCGCTCAATTGCACAGAAGGCTGTTGCATTCCTGCAGTCAACCGGTATAGCTGACACGGCTTATTTCGGCCCAGAGGCAGAATTTTTCGTCTTCGACGACGTGCGCTTCGATACTCAGCCTAACGGAAGCTTTTATCAGGTCGATTCAATTGAAGGCAAGTGGAATAGCGGCAGGGAGGAAAACCCTAACCTCGGCTATAAACCCAGGTATAAGGAAGGCTATTTCCCGGTTCCCCCTACAGACCAGCTCATGGATTTAAGAAACGAAATGGTTATGAACCTCATCAACTGCGGTATTGAAGTTGAAGCTCAGCACCATGAGGTTGCTTCAGGCGGACAATGCGAAATCGACCTCCGCTATCAGCCGCTCGTCAAGGCGGCAGACCAGCTTTTGATGTTTAAGTATATCGTCAAGAATACAGCCAGAATAAATAACCGTACGGTTACATATATGCCTAAGCCGATCGTTGGCGACAACGGAAGCGGTATGCACGTTCATACAAGCTTCTGGAAAGGCGGCAAGCCCCTTTTTGCCGGAACAGGATATGCCGGCCTTAGCGAAATGGGACTTTATTTTATTGGCGGACTCTTAAAGCATGCCGCTTCACTGCTTGCTTTTACCAACCCGACTACAAACTCCTATAAGAGGCTCGTACCGGGCTTTGAGGCTCCGGTTAACCTGGCTTACTCACAGCGCAACAGAAGCGCTTCGATCAGAATTCCTATGTACTCAACAAGCCCCAAGGCAAAAAGAGTTGAATTCAGGTGCCCTGATCCTGCAGCTAATCCTTACCTCGCCTTCAGTGCAATAATGCTGGCAGGCATAGATGGAATTGTTAACAGGCTGGATCCGGGAGATCCGCTCGATAAGGATATTTATGACATGTCTCCTGAAGAGTTAAAGGGTGTGCCTTCAACTCCGGGAAGCCTCGAAGAAGCTCTTAAAGCACTTGCCGAGGATCATGAATACCTCCTTAAAGGCGACGTCTTTACTGAAGATGTTATACAGGCATGGATCAAGCTGAAAATTGAAAAGGAAATCAGGCCGATGGCTCTTCAGCCGCATCCTTTTGAATTCCAGATGTACTATGACGTATAAATTTTTAGGAAGTATATATTTTTAAGCTGAAATGTGAATAGCTAACATACTCGGAGTGATGAACCGGGTTTTTATGGGCGGATAAAGTTATCCGCCCTTCTTTTTATTAGTCCTTAATAGTAGCTTATTTCGTGTATCCTGAGCGCCTTCGGGTACTGGCTCTTGATGCCGTTACTTACAACAGCAGCCGTTCCAAGCACATAATCGCCGTACTTTACAATCTGCTGGTCTTTTGTCTCAAGGCTGCATCTAATAATTCCGCCGTTCATGTAGTCTTTCAGCTGGCTGCCGCCTGTAAGATGAAAGATATTTTTATTTATGTACCTGTGGAAATACTGCGCTGCATATGAATGCAGGTGCGCCCTGTTGTTTTTATCTATAAGGCCGAACCGGGTACCAATCCTGTTGAAGAAGGAAAGGTTTTCATCCTGCCAGTCTTTGTGAATAAAGTAAATGTCGTTTTTATTGATTAAATAACGGTAGTCTTGCCACACCTCTTCATCAATGTCAAAGTCACGGCTTATGTCCTTAAGATAGCTCTTCATCATTTTGTCCGTGTGGCCTATGAGCTTCAGGTTATTTTCTACCTCCAGCGGCTTCGCGGGCTCTGTCCTGCCGGTCTTGCGCATTTTGATGATGAAAAATCCTTCCGAATCAACTTCCCAGGGGAGTATCCTTCTTGCCTTTGAAAGTTCACTCCTCAGCCTCTCCCCGTTATACGAAGTAAAGCCCTCGTTTGCTTTCAGCGGGAGCTCAATGTCCAGAACTTCAAGAGGATACTTGTTTAATGCGTGGTTTATTATGAGCTCGTTTTCTTCAGGCGTAAGTGTGCAGGTGGAATAGACTATTTCGCCTCCTACCTTGGCCATTTTTATTGCTGCTGCCAGTATCATGTTCTGCAGATATGCAATCTTCTCAACCCTTTCCTTAGACCACCAGTTGCTTACCTCCTCTTTCTTCTGCAGTACGCCGAGCGCGCTGCAGGGGGCATCAACAAGAATTTTGTCGAAATGGTGGTCGTAAAGGCGGCTTAGCCATTCTCCCTTATACTGTATAACGCCTGTATTTACAAGATTCAGCTTGTCTACGTTGTGCACAAGCATCTTGATCCTGTCCGTCTGCGGCTCATTTGTAATGAGTGTTCCTGTGTTGCCCATAAGTGAGGCTATCTGTGTGGCCTTGCTCCCCGGGGCAGAGCAGAGGTCGAGCACAACGTCCTGGCTTTTAGGGGAAAGCATTAAAGGCGGAATCATGGATGAAAGGCTCTGTATATAGTACTTCCCCAGATTGTACTCGAGGGTTTTACCTAAAATTTCTGCACCCTGCAATACTTTGTAGGCATCGGGTATGGCCTGTACTTTTTCAAGGCTTACGCCATAGCCCTCAAGCCTCTTTAGCAGCGCCTCTTCAGAGGGGTAAGGGTCGTTCAGCCTGATATATGTGGTATGCCCGGTTTTGATAAAATCAAAATACTTCTGGGCAACTTCCTTCCCGTAAAGGGAGGCGATGTAGTCTGTTATGTTCTGGCTTAATTCGATCAAGTATATTTATTAAAATCTTTTCAGGTTCAGTAAATTAAATACGCCGTTTGAAACGGCTACGAAGTTTTTCGACTGGGGTAGCTTTGTCTTAAATTCCGAATCCATCAGGCGTATGATGCCGTCCAGGTGCTTTTCGTAAGCCTTGACGGACTCTTTTATGCGGGCTTCATCCTTCGGAATCTTTAAGGCCTGCGGTTTGGTTCTGTTGCTGTATACAATATATTTTGCCTCCGGCAGGCTCTGAGCCATCAGGACGCAGCTGCCCCTGGAATCTAGTATCTCGTATTGTCCGAAGAGTTCCTCCCCCATAACGAGGTAAATTGATGGTATGGTGCGCTCTTCGCACTCCGCGCCGCTTAAGAAATCATCAGGAAAGTTCTTCAGCAGGCCGCCCTGGAGCCTGCCTGCCCAGTCGGCAGTAAATTCTTTTTCAGTCACTTTAGCCTATTATCATGTTTTTGCAATTTTACTAATTTTATCTCAAAAATGAAAGGAATAAACGCTCTTTGGCTTCCTTTTCAAAGGCCTAAAACCTAAAGAAAAATTTGAAATTCAGCCCTGAAATCGTCACCTTAAACTTAAGGTAAGAAGAAGTTGTCACTTTCCAGGGATAGGGAAATATTACCTTTGGAAAATTTCGGCTAAAAGCCTAAATTGTGTCACAAATTAAAGGATTTTCCACTGATAAATATCCTTTTATTTCAGGCCTGGAAGTAAATTATTCAACATAAATCCGGAAATTGGAGTCCTAAGGAATGAATGTATTAGTAACGGGCGGCGCCGGCTATATCGGTTCACACGTGGTTAGAATGCTCTTAAAACAGGGGCATTCTGTTGTTATTATTGATAACCTTTCAAGGGGCCACATTGAGGCTGTGCCTGAGGGAGTTAAGTTTGAAGAGGTAAATCTTCTTGATTATGACGGCCTTAAGACTGCAGTAAGCCGTCATGGAATTGACGCATGCATACACTTTGCGGCTTTTGCATATGTAGGCGAATCCGTAGAGAACCCGGGGCTTTATTATGTGAATAACGTTACAGGAAGCATTAACCTCATACGGGCACTTAATGAGAATAATATTAAAAAAATAGTATTCTCCTCCACATGCTCACTATACGGAAACCCCGAACACGTTCCTATTTCGGAAAAAGAGAAGCTGAACCCCATTAATCCTTACGCGAAAACAAAGTATTTTATTGAGCAGGTCTTAAGCGACTTTGACTCCTCATTTGGAGTGAAGTACGCGGCTTTAAGATATTTTAACGCCGCAGGGGCCGACTTCGAAGGCATCATCGGAGAAAGCCACGAGCCGGAGCCCCACCTGATCCCTATTGTGCTTCAGGCTGCTTTGGGCAAAAGGGAAAAGGTTATGATCTTTGGAGATGACTACCCGACTGAAGACGGTACATGCATAAGAGATTATATTCACGTCTACGACCTGGCAGATGCCCACATAAAGGCACTGGAATACCTTAATAAAGGCAACGGTTCTACGATAATAAACCTTGGGACCGGTACCGGCTACTCTGTAAAGGAAATCATTGAAAGCGCCCGCAGAATTACAGGCCGTGAAATTAAGGCCGTCATTTCCGCAAGGCGCCCGGGGGATCCTGCAATCCTCATTGCAGACAATAAGAAAGCCCGCGAAGTACTGCAGTGGATCCCTGAATACGGACTGGATGACATTATTAAAAGTGCCTGGCAGTGGCACCAGAACCCAAAATACTAAGGTAAATCAATCAGATTATTTAATAAACAGGTGAACTAAATGAAGGGAATAATTTTAGCAGGAGGGGCAGGCTCCCGCCTCTATCCTATTACAAGGGTCTATAGTAAGCAGCTTACTCTGATTTATGACAAGCCTCTTATTTATTACCCTCTTTCTATCCTTATGCTTGGAGGAATTAAAGATATACTCATTATTTCAAATAAGGAAACCATCCCTTTATTTCACCAGCTTTTTAACAGCGGGCACCACCTGGGCTTAAACATTGAATATGCCGTGCAGGAAGCCCCGAACGGTATTGCCGAGGCCTTTATACTCGGCGAAAAGTTCATCGCAGGCGACAGCGTTACGCTTGTTCTGGGAGACAATATATTCTATGGCAAAATGGATTTCCTCTATAATGCACTAAAACAAAAGGAAGGCGCTACGGTCTTCGGCTACCAGGTTAACGACCCTGAACGCTACGGCGTGGTGGAGTTTGACAAGGACGGCAAGGCTATCTCAATTGAAGAAAAACCCCAAAGCCCCAAAAGCAATTATGCCGTTCCCGGGCTCTACGTATACGACAACTGCGTGGTGGAAATTTCCAAAAACCTGAAGCCCTCGGCGCGCGGTGAGCTCGAAATAACGGACGTTAACCGCAAATATATGGAAATGGGAAAACTGAAGGTCGAAAAGATCGGCCGCGGCGTTGCCTGGCTGGATACAGGTACACCCGAGGCACTACTGCAGGCTTCCAACTTCTTCGGCGTCATTGAGGACCGGCAGGGACTTAAGGTCGCATGCGTGGAGGAAATTGCATATACAATGAAATTTATAGACAGGAAGGGATTTGAAGAGCTGATAAACAGCATCCCTAAATGTTTCTACAGATCTTATCTTGAAAAAATACTGAAGGAGAGCTAAAGCTAGTTAGCAATTATGAAAGTAACAGAAACCAGACTTAAAGGCGTTCTTGTAATTGAACCGGACGTATTCCGTGACGAGCGCGGATATTTCTTTGAATCATTCAGCCAAAAAAAATATAATGATATCGGAATAAATTACGAATTTGTACAGGATAATATTTCTAAATCCACCTACGGCACCTTAAGAGGTCTCCACTATCAGGTGGGTGAAAATGCCCAGGGGAAACTCTGCCAGGTTATACAGGGCAAGGTCCTGGATATTGCGGTGGACATAAGATTTAATTCCCCTACTTTCGGGCAGTACGTTGCAGTGGAGCTTTCTGATGAAAACCACAGACAGCTCTGGATTCCACCGGGCTTTGCACACGGTTTTTCAGTCCATTCATCCGAGGCTCTTTTCCACTATAAGTGTACGGCATTCTACAGCAAGCCCGATGAAAGGTCAATTATATATTGCGATGGTGACCTTAATATAGACTGGAAAATTGAAAACCCGGTTGTCTCTGAAAAAGACAAAAAGGCCATAGCTTTCCGGGATATCGAAAAAGATTTTTTGTTTTAGATTTTGTGTAAGATAAAACGTTTGTTCTTTTAAGTTTTTGATCCTTTGTGTAATATGAATTGAAGAGAAGAAAAATATTTTTTACTTGGAGGTAAAATGAATCTGGCAGTAATAGGCACCGGCTATGTCGGGCTTGTCTCCGGAACCTGCTTTGCTGAAATGGGTAATCAGGTGATCTGTGTGGATAACAACCAGGATAAACTTGAAAAGCTCCAGAATGCTGAAGTTACAATATATGAGCCCGGACTCGATTTTATTTTCTACCGGAACATTGCAAAGAAGAGGTTGTCTTTTACTGACGACCTTAAGCATGCCGTGGAAAGCTCCGAAATAATTTTTCTCTGCCTGCCTACGCCGCAGGGTGAGGACGGTTCGGCTGACCTGAAATATGTATTCGGCATCGCTGAGGATATCGGCAAAATTCTTGAAGCCTCGGGCGGCAGGGATTACAAAGTTATTGTAAATAAGAGTACCGTCCCTGTCGGCACGGCAGACAAGGTCCGCTCAATCCTGAAAAAGTTCGGCCTCGCCAGCTTTGACGTCGTCTCCAACCCTGAGTTCTTAAGGGAAGGTTTTGCAGTTGAAGACTTTATGAAGCCCGACCGCATTGTCGTTGGCTCCGATTCGGAAAAGGCCCTTGAGATGATGAAGATTCTTTATGAGCCTTTTGTACGCCAGGGGAACCCTATCCTTGAAATGGATACGGCAAGTGCCGAGGTGACAAAGTATGCCGCCAATTCATACCTTGCCATGCGCATCACCTATATGAATGAACTGGCTAACTTCTGCGAGAAAGTTGGCGCCAACGTGGACATGGTCCGCAAGGGCATGGGAACTGACACGCGCATAGGTAAAAGATTTCTCTTTGCGGGCATAGGCTACGGGGGAAGCTGTTTCCCGAAAGACGTCAACGCGCTTATTAAGACTTCCTGCGACTATGAATCGGAAATGAAAATACTTACCGTTGTAGATAAAGTAAATCGTGAACAGAAGCTGGTCCTGGTAAATAAAATTCTGAAACACTTTAACGGCGATATAAATGGCAGGCGCTTTGCTCTCTGGGGACTTGCATTTAAGCCTAATACCGACGATATGCGGGAAGCGCCTTCAGTGGTTGTTATAAAAAGACTTCTGGAACTTGGCGCCTCGGTTTCAGCATATGACCCTGCGGCAATTGAAGCCTCAAAGTTTTATCTGAAGAATTCGGTAACCTTTGCCGAAAATGAATATGATGCAGTTAAAAATGCAGATGCACTTATAATAGTGACGGAATGGAATGAATTCCGGAACCCCGATTTCACGATTCTTAAGAATACTCTTAAAGAGCCCGTAATATTTGACGGAAGGAATATCTTTACGCCGGAGAAGATGCAGGAACTAGGCTTTACTTATTACTCAATCGGAAGAAAACCCGTAACTGCAAAAATAGATTAGCCGCTCACAAAGAAGCCCTCCCCTGAGGGCTTCCAAATACCGTCGAACGTTAATGATTCAGCACATCCATATAATACTGCTCGTATTCCGGCACGATCTTGCTCTTTTCAAAATCCTCTACAGCACGCTGTCTTGAATTCTTTGCAAATTCCTCATACTTCCTTTCATTAGTTAGAAGATCAATTGCATATTTTGCCATCCTGTCCGTGTCCCCGATCTCAGCGATGTAACCGGTCTGGTCGTGTATTACAAGTTCAGGGATTCCTCCTACACTGGTGCTTACAACCGGCACGCTGCACGCCATGGCCTCAAGGGCTGAAAGCCCGAAACTCTCAGACTGCGAAGGCAGAAGGAAAAGATCCGACGCACTTAAAATCTCAACCAGGCCATCCTGCTTCCCCAGGAAAAACGTGTCGTTCTGCAGTCCCAGCTCTCTTGTAAGACGCTCACACTCGTACCTGTCGGGACCGTCTCCAACAAGAATAAGTTTACTCGGGACTTCCTTTACCACCTTTTCAAAAATCTTTATCGTATCCTGCACCCTTTTTACAGGGCGGAAGTTTGAGGTATGCACCAGCACCTTCTCCCCGTTTGGCGCAATGTGCTTCCTTAAGTTTTCACTGTCGACCCTCTTAAAAAGATTGGTGTCTATAAAATTATAAATTACGCTTATATCTTTTTCTATGTGATAGTTTGTAAGTGTCTTCTCCTTCAGAAAGCGCGATACGGCCGTAACGCCGCAGCTTTCTTCAATTGAGAATTTTACCAGCGGCAGAAACGAGGGCTCCAGACCTACGAGCGTAATGTCCGTTCCGTGCAGCGTCGTTACTACTTTGAGATCGGAATTGCCTTTTCTTAATATCTGCTTTGCCAGGTATCCGCTTACAGCATGTGGAATGGCATAATGCACGTGCAGAAGATCCAGTTTCTCATACCTTACTACTTCAACTATCTTGCTTGTAAGTGCAAGCGAATAGAGCTGAAACTCAAAGAGGGGATAATTGCTCATTTCCACTTCATGAAAATATATGTTCTCGACGAAGTTAGTCAGACGGTGCGGCAGTGCATAACTGATAAAATGTATCTGGTGGCCTTTGGCCGCAAGTGCCTTTCCAAGTTCTGTTGCCACAACGCCGCTTCCGCCATAGGTGGGATAACAGGTAATACCGATTTTCATTTAAGTAATTTCCCGAAAGTTTTGGATTAATTACATAATATAATCTATTTGTACTTATATAACATTCAAATTTTTAGACATGTTTCCGCCTTTTAAGCAATTTTCACTCTATTTGCATATATTTATCCCGTCGAAATTTAAGCTGCCTAAAGCATTAATTGCCGGGCAATTAATATTCCATATGTTTTTTTCACCCTATTTGAGATATTATGAAGTTACTGGTAATCGGACATTCGGTTGAGGATCATATCCACATAAAAGGCGGACATGAGGTTAAGCCGGGAGGAATTTTCTATTCCGTACTGGGACTTAAAAGCTTCCTTGAAGAAAAGGACGATATCATGCTATTGACCTCGATGGAAAAGGAATCTGAAAGTCTTTTTTCCCCCCTTTACGACGGCCTGAAAAAAGACTTTTTTCAGTATAAGGGCAGGATACCGAGAGTAAATCTTTTTATTCCGGATAACGCGGAAAGGTGTGAAAATTACGAGAACCTGGCTGAACACCTGGATATATCTGCCCTTAAGGAATTGAACTCATTTAACGGCATTTTGGTTAACATGATTACGGGATTTGACCTGAGGCTTGAGGACCTGAAGTCTTTAAGGAATGATTTCAAGGGCCCGGTCTATTTAGACGTCCACACACTTTCACGCGGACTCGGGGAAAATAACCAGAGGGAATTCAGACTGATACCCCATGCCATGGAATGGATTGCACAGGTTGATATTGTACAGGTAAATGAAAATGAGCTCAGGACTTTAAGCTCAAAGGAAAGTGAAATTGAAATTGCACGTGAGGTTCTTCATGCAGGGCTTAAATGCCTCATTGTTACAAAGGGAGAACTGGGAAGTAAAATATATAGCCTTGAGAATGGAGAATTAAAATCTTATTTTCAGTCCGCAATTAAAATAAACTGCGTTAACAAGGTGGGCTGCGGCGACATTTTCGGGGCCGCGTTTTTTACTTCATTTCTTAAAGGCAAAAGTCTTGCTGAAGCCGCCCGCATTGCTAACGCAGCTTCGGGTGTAACTGCCTCTTACAGTGAAATTAAGGATTTTCTAAAGTTAAAAAATGATACATTCGCACGATTTAATTAAAAACAGAATACTTGTTGTCGGTGCAAACGGAATGCTCGGGCAGCGGCTGGTGGATTATTTCTCCAGGCAAAGGAATGTGGAGCTCCTTGCTAGCTCCGTTGAGGAGGTTTCATATAACGATTCCTCCATTCCCTACATGCAGATTGACATGACGAGAAGGGAATCGGTAAAGAACGTGGTCTACGACTTCTACCCGGACTATATTGTAAATGCCGCGGCTTTTACAAATGTTGACCTATGTGAAAAGGAACGCGAGACTGCCTGGAAGGTAAACGTCAAGGGCGTTGAATACCTGGCTGAAACTTCACGCATCATCGATACTCACCTCATTCATATATCAACCGATTACATCTTTGACGGCAAAAACGGCCCCTATCCCGAAGACGCAAAGCCAAACCCCCTCGGATACTACGGCAGGACAAAGCTTGCAAGCGAAAACGCCTTGAGGCTCATCGGGGCTACAAATACAATTATCAGGACTAACGTCCTTTACGGCCCCGTTAAAAACGGAAGGCCCGACTTTGTTCGCTGGGTAGTGAATTCACTAAAAGAGGAAAAAGAGATAAGAATTGTAACCGACCAGATCAATAACCCGACCTATATAGACGACCTGGTAGATGCCATCAGCCGCATTGTTGAGTTCCGCCGCCAGGGAATCTTTAACATCGGGGGAAAGGAATTCCTCTCCCGCTATGACTTTACGCTGCAGATTGCGGACTTCTTCAGGCTTGACAGGAATCTTGTTAAGCCGATTAAGACGTGCGACCTGAACCAGACGGCACAAAGACCGCTGAAATCTGGCCTCGTCATTCTTAAAGCCGAAACCTCATTGGGCTACAAACCCCATAGCATACAGGATACGCTGGTTAAAATGAAAAGAGAGCTTGACCTGTGACCTGACTTGAAAAAATGTCCTTCTTTCTAAGCAGTCACCGTTAGTCTTTCAGTATAGTTATAAGTATATCTAATTTTTAATTTCGGAGTCCGGTAATGAAAAAGCCGTTTTCATTTATCACTTTGTTATATTTTACAATATCCGTTTCCTGTCTTTATTCCCAGCCAAGTTCCCTTACGGTAGAGGACCTTTATACCAACCGCGCTTTCTATGGCAGCAGCCTTAAGGGCGTGCAGTGGTTCGATGGCGGCAATAAATTTTCATACCTGGCCAGTAAGGACGCCGCAGTTTCAATCTATCAGCACGACGTTAAAAGCGGAGAGGAAAAGGAAGTTGTCTCAGGAAACGACCTGAAGCTCGAGAGCGGCGATAAGCCTTTCCAGATCCAGAATTATACGTGGTCGCCTGATGGACGCTACTTGCTTTTTACCGGAGTCCTCCCTGCCCGCAGGACTAAATCCGGCGGCACCTTCTATATCTACGACACAAAGGACAAGAGATTCTTCCTTCTTGCACAGTCGGACAAGGAACAGTCAAACGCACAGTTTTCTCCCGACGGCAAAAAAATCGGCTTTGTACGCGGGAATAATATGTTTGTAGTGGATATTGCAACAGACAGGGAAAAACAGCTTACATTTGACGGGAGCGAAACTATTCTTAATGGTCACTTCGACTGGGTTTATGAGGAAGAGTTCTCAATTATTGACGGATGGCAGTGGTCACCAGACAGCAGAACAATTGCATTCTGGCGCCTTGACCAGTCACCGGAGCCTGAAGTTGAGCTCGTCAACTACGACTCGCTTTATTTTCAGGGCTACAAATACAGATACCCAAAGCCGGGAGCCAAAAACGCAATTGTTAAAATAGGAGTTGTAAATACTGAATCCGGAAAAACCCAATGGATGGACTTAGGGAAAGAGACCGATATTTATGTTCCGCGCATTCAGTTTACGGCTGATCCTAAAATCCTGTCCGTCCAGAAATTAAACCGCCTTCAGAACCACCTGGAACTTCTTTTCTGCGACGTTAATACGGGCAGCTCAAAACTCATCGTGGAAGAAAACAGTCCTGAATCGTGGGTGGACGTTCAGGATGCCCTCACATTCCTTAAGGATAAGAAAACATTCATCTGGGCCTCAGACAGGGATGGGTTTAACCACCTTTATCTTTATGACTATTCGGGTAAGCTCCTGAACCAGATTACAAAAGGAAGTTTTGTTGTGGATAATGTTTTGGGAGTTGATGAGGCTTCAAAAACAGTTTTCTATACTTCAAATGAAAGAGGCCGCCGCTTCCAGGATCTTTATTCAGTGCCGGTGACAGGAGGCGAAGGGAAGCTATTGACAGAGCAGGAGGGAAGCCACACTGTAAACCTCTCTTCAAATGCAAAATACTTTATCGACAGGTATTCCAACGCCAATACACTTTACAATACATACCTTTTGGGAAGCGACGGCAAAAGGATCACAACACTCGTCTGGAGCGATATGAATGCCCTGAAAGATTACAGCCTTTCCCCAGTGGAATTCTTTACCTTTAAGGCTTCAGACGGAACGGAGCTGGATGCGTCGATGATAAGGCCGCGCAGCTTTGACAATACGAAAAAGTACCCGGTAATTGTTATGAATTATAACGGACCGGGATCGCAGCAGGTTAGCGATTCATGGAGCCGTGACGGCCTGTGGCATCAGCTGCTTGCTGAAAAAGGATATATCATTGTTACAATGGACTGCCGTATTACAGGAGGCAGGAACTCTGAGTATAAAAAGCTGGCCTATAAAAACCTGGGCCACTGGGAAGTAAACGACCTTACCGAAACGGCAAAGTATTTAAGCAGCCTTCCTTATGTGGATGGCGGCAGGATAGGTATCTGGGGCTGGAGCTACGGCGGTTATTCATCGGCCTCAGCCATCATGAGGGCGCCTGAGTACTACAAGGCGGCAATTGCAGTTGCCCCTGTAACAAGCTGGAGGTTTTACGACGATATCTATACAGAGCGTTACATGTCGCTTCCCGAACTGAATCCGAAAGGATACGAGGAAAGTGCGGTACTGAACTATGCTGAAAACCTCAAGGGAAAGTTTCTTTTGATTCACGGGACAGGGGATGACAACGTGCATTTCCAGAATTCAGTTGAGCTTGTAAACCGTTTAATTGATGCAAACAAGCAGTTCAGGGTAATGTATTACCCCGGGCGTGACCACAGCATTTATGGCGGCATGACAAGAATACAATTATATAACTTAATGACTGACTTTTTCCTAAATAATTTGTAAATTAGCAGCACAGAAAATTTTAAGTTTTCTGTGCCCATATGGGTGCTTAGCTCAGCGGTTTAGAGCGTTCGCCTCACACGCGAAAGGTCATAGGTTCAAATCCTATAGCGCCCACAATAAAGCCCTGAAACCAAACCGGTTCCAGGGCTTTTTGTTTTTAGGAATTGTTCCTTTAAGTCTTCACATAAACATTAGAAAAAGGGACCGGAGGGCTTTCCCCCGGAAGCTCCCGGTCCCTTTCCCTTTTCGTGTAGCCGGAAAGGAGACTTACTTAATAAGCATCATTTTCCTGGTTACTATGCTGTTCTGGAAGCTGATCCTGTAGAAATAAACTCCGCTTGCTACTTTCGAGCCGTCAAAGCTTACTTCATATCTGCCTGCCCTTAACTGTCCGTCAACCAGCGTGGCTACCTTCTCGCCCAGCATGTTGAAAATGTTCAGGCTTACAGGCCCTGCCTGAGGTATGCTGAATCTGATAGTTGTAGTCGGGTTGAACGGGTTAGGATAGTTCTGAGCCAGGTCGAAACTTTCAGGAGTTTCCTTTACAAGTTTAACCGATGTCGGATTAGGCGTAAATGTCTTCCCGATCGGAGCCGTCGGGCCTCCTGTCAGGCTTACATAGAGCGTGTTGTTGAACAAAGCCGCAATGTTGCCTGCCGCGGCCGTAGTGTCGTTTAGCATCATCCATACGCCGTTTGTAGAGCCTCCGTTAAAAGTCTGAGGCATCTGGAATAAGGATGCTCCGCCCTGTCCGTTTGTAAAGTTTCCGCCGTTGCCTTTGTAGCCCGCAACGGAAATGTCATAGATCAGCCCGGCATCTGTAAGAACAAACATGCCGTTGCCGTATCCCTTCGAGGCTGTCTGGTTCTGTCCTGCCGTAGCTGAATCAAATACCGCAATAAAGCCTGTTCCGCCGTTGGGCAGTATCTGGCCTCTTATTGCTCCATTCGGATTTGACGCGGTGAGTAAATTTACATAGAGGTTGCCTCTGAGCAGGGATGTAATAAGCTGATCGGTAAGAGGTGATGCGCCGCCCGTCCTGCGCCATACGCCTATAATAGTATTGCTCGTATCAAATCCTGCTGTCTGCAGGTCACTGACAACTGTGCCTGTTACTCCAAAGGGAGCGTGCTCAATACGCACTCCTGTGACCTTTAAGCTGTCCACGGTTATCTTGTATGTCAGGCCCTCATTGGTAAGTATGAAGTTGCCTGTTCCCATTGCCTTTTCCGTTGTGGCCGGTACTGCCTGATTTCCTTCAAGATGTGTGGTGAAATCGGTGCCGGAGGCAGGTACGAGCTGTCCTCTTATTTCACCTGCAGGATATCTGCGCGTGTGAACGTTGACGTAAATATTCCCTTCCAGAAGAGCGGTAATCATATCTGTTGTCATGCCCGAACCCTGTTCGGGCGTCAGATCCCAGGTGCCCTGTGCCGTAAATGTGGAGTCAAACGTAATTGGATGTACAATGGGGCCGCTTACGCCCATAGGCGCCATGTGGAAATGAGCCCCGGCTATGGAATCAATTCCGGCTATAGTAATATAGTACTGCAGCCCTGAGGGAGTAAGGATGAAATGTCCGCCTCCGGTCGGGTGTATCATGTGCCTCGGGGTTTCCTGCGGACCTGAGAGAAGGGCTGAGAAGTTTGTCTGCTTGTGCAGCATTATAACACCCCTTAGCGTGTCGTTTCCGGTCTCAACAACAAGAGAAACTTTCCCTTGAATCAGGTCTGCTATTTGTGTGCCGGCAAGGGGAGTAGTTTCATAAGCCTTTTTTGAGAACCATACGCCTGAATACGTAGTGTCGCTGAATTTCGGTATGTCTTTTAGCTTTTGATTTGTTGAAGTATTTGCAAAGTATATGTTGTTTACTGATGTTCCTCTTATGTTAATATGATAAACAAGCCCGAAATCCGTAAGCGTGTAAGTCCCGCCTCCAACAACTCTTTTAGTTGAATCAGACTTCCCGCCTGTTTGTCCGCCCTGTGTGCTCCTGCTGCTCTTCAAAGGTGATGAGAAGCCAAAGCCTGCCGCATGCAGTATCTGTCCTCTTATTTCACCACTTGGGTACGTTGGTGAATGGACGTTTACATAAAGGCCTTCTGTAAGCAGCATGGTCAGCAGATCTTTGTTAAGCGGATTCGACTGATCGCTTTGCTTCCACAGGCCCATTGCAGTGTGGCCGCTGAATGTAATGGGAAATACAATGGGACCGGCTATTCCAGGCATGCCCTTATGAATGTGGGAAGCCTGTATATCAATACCCTGAACTGAAATCTGGTAGATTAGTCCCAGGTCAGTAAGCAGGAAGGATCCAACGCCGCTGGCCTTTGAATTTTTAACGCTGTCGGTTTCCTGGGGAGCTGTAAGATGGGCTACAAATCCTGCCCCTGTAACCGGGTGAATATGCCCTCTGATCCGTCCTGAATCAAGCACGGCAACAACAAATATTTTGCCCTGGAGAAGTGCGTCCACTACCTGCTGGGTCAGTGCCTGGCTGCCTCCTGCATTCAATGTGCCGGAGTATGAATTACCAGTAATTCCGCTGGTTACAGATAAGACTGTCGTACCGGTATCTCCAATTGTTCCCAGATTAAAATAAATGGCTCTGAGCCTTACTGAATCATTTTGGGCAGTGCCGCCTCCGCCGGTCTGAGAAGTGTCATTACCGGGGGTTCCTCTGCCGACAGTGACTATGTAGTTTAGCGTCATATTGTTCGTGCTGTCGCTGTTAAGAACAACTATGGCCGTACCTGTGTAACCCCTGTCAACGCTGTCAGTTTTGCTTCCACTCTGAATCTGCTGTGCCTGAGAGAGCCTTGCTGCAAAATATGTCTGCGAGTAGGCTGTCATGGAAGAAATGAGCAGAAATAAAACTGACGCAATAAGTCCTGAGATTTTCCTCATATATTTCTCCTCGTATTGATTTTACTATACCATTTCCTTTTTAGTGAGTGATCAACAATATACTATGGCCTTTAATGCTGCCAATCAAGTCAGCCTGTGCATTCATTATGCATTTGGATGCGTACGTATCATTTAAATTTTCAGGGAGGAAAAAAAGAGTACAAAACCGGAATGAACGCACCGTTTTTGTAAATGAGCGAGAATAAAGCTACAAGGAATTGACTGGCTTAAAAGAAGAAAATCTGATACTATAAAGAAGATCTGGTTCGGGTTAAAATGTTCAGGGGAGGAGGGTTCTTGGAAAGTATCTTGGTTATTGAATCAAATTCAAGGTTCCTTAATGTTGTTTCAAAAGTTCTGGAGGATGCGGGATATAATGTGTTTACGGCTTATAACGGGCCTGACGGACTGAAACTGGCAGCCGCAGAACTCCCATGCCTTATTCTTTGCAATATGGTGCTCTACGGAATGAGCGGCTATGAAGTACTTGAAAAGATTTCAGCCGACAGCCTGACCGGGGCAATTCCATTCGTTTTCTTTACATCGGACTATAACATAGATGCTCTGAAAAAGGGAATGGAACTGGGCGTCGATTCAATAATATTCAAGCCTTTCAGTGTAGAGGAGCTCTTAAATGTGGTAAGGGTTAAAATAAACAAGCTTCATCTTGCTGAAAGACGTGCCGTTACCGGATACACTGCACTTCCTGCCCCGGCAGTGCAGAATAGGACTAATGATACAATCCTGCTAAACATAAACAGGAAAAAGAAACTGGTAAGGAAAAGCGATATAGAATATATAAAGGCCCTCGGGGCTTACTCAGCTGTTTATCTGCTTGATAAAGGGCGGGTTATGGTAAGAAAGCTTTTGAAAGAATGGGAGAATGTACTGCCCGGCGAGGAATTTATAAAGGTGAGGCGCTCTGCCATTATAAACGTAAACTATATTAAGGATCTTGAAAAATGCAGCGCCCGCTCGCTCAGGATTGTAATGCAGCACAGCAATGAAAGTTTCATTACAAGCCAGAGGTTTTCAGTTAAGGTTAAAGCCCGTTTTACACAGGTATGAAATTTTTTTTTAATAAATGACCTCGTGCGGTCGATCCATATTCCTCTATTGGGGCAGTCAACGGCTTGAGGGAAAAAGCAATTTCAGGCCTTAAGTTACACGGGCACTTTTATTACCATCTTCTTTACACTCTCAGGGCTCTCTGCCATTATCTGCGGCATGTGGCCGTCGTGCGGAAAGAAAATGACAAAGTAATTTTCATTTAATGTAATAAAATCGGCTTTGCCTTCCAGCTTTCCGAAATCCTTTTCTTCATTGAACTCCAGCTCGCGCGCCGAGTCTTTATTGCATATTCCTATCTTTTCTTTTCCGCGGAGTATGATCTGTATATCAATATACTTTTTGTGAAACTCTATAAAGCCTTCTGAAATATCTTTTGTCTTGTATTCATCCACATTTGCAAACGCTCCATCCTCATTTACAAAATGTCTGCCGGCCGGGAGGGCGGCTATATTTACCACACTAAGAAAACCTGACACGCTGCTAAACTGCGGATGAATTGATACATAGTTATAAAAGTTCGAAATTGAATCGAATACCATTTTCCTTACTCCTTTATCCATTTTGTCATCAGATCCCGTTCCTCGGCCTTAAAGCCTGCTTTAACATATACCTTTTGGGCACGAACGTTTGTCTTTGCCACTTCAAGCCTTATTGCATGAATGCCCCCTTCAAGACAGATTTCTTCAATTTTCTCCATGGCCGATCCTGCAATTCCACGCCCCCTGAAGCCTTCCCTAAGGTACAGTTCGTCAATTAAAACAAAGCGCCCGTGGAACTCCAGGCTGTAGCAGTTGGTCATAACCACATACCCTGCCACTCTGTCCCCGGCATAAATTATCTGCACCGTCCCGAAGTTACTGTTTCCCAGAATCTCCTTCACTGCCCTGCGCTGAAAATGAGGGGCAAACTCCAGGTGCTCAATTTTATAGAACTCCTGCATAAGGGTTACTACAAGCTCCAGGTCCTTAAGGCCCGCAGGGGTAAGTTTTGAATCCATATAAAAACATTTTTGTTTTTGAAAAATTCTGAACAGCCGCATTTAATTTACTTATAATTGACCTGATATTCCATCAAACAGGGATTTGCAGGGTAACAACATGCAAAAAAATCAAATTGAATTTCTGGCTAAATCGTAGGATATTTACCACTACTTGTAATTCTTATGTTTTTCGGACAAGGCAAAAAGAATAGTTGGAAATGAACTCTAAAACTTTCAGGAAACATAAATCTTTATGCGGATTCAAGGGAGTACTGGTAGAGGGACGGAATTTAGTCTGGAAGATTTAACAAGGTTAAAATAAGAGCTGGTTATGAAAGTTCGTGATAGCGGAATGCCTGAAGAACAGTTGTGGGAAAGCTTTTTTAATCCGGAGCTGATAATTGAAAGACTTTTCGGAAGCCGCCTAGATGGAAATGCTGCGGAATTCGGCTGCGGCTACGGCACGTTTACACCTGAGATTGCCCGCAGGACCAATGGCCGCCTCTATGCCTTTGATATTGAAGAGGAAATGATCCAGAAGGTTAAAGGCCGGGTAAAAGATCTTTCAAATGTGGAAGTCCTCTTAAGGGATCTTGAAAACGAGGGGACGGGACTTGAAGACGAATCTGTGCAGTCGGTTGCGCTTTTTAACATACTGCACGGGCACGATCCTCTGAGGCTTCTTAAGGAAGCCTATAGGATAATGCCAGAAGGAGGAAAGATCGCCGTAATCCACTGGAACTATGACCCGTCCACTCCGCGCGGGCCCGAGATGTCCATCAGGCCTAAACCTGAAGATATTCAGCTATGGATGAAAAAGGCCGGCTTCGGGGTCTCGCCGGTAATAGATCTTCCTCCATACCACTATGGGATAACAGGCATTAAGGTCAAAAGTAAGGGGAGCAGCAGACTGTAAATTATTTGCAAATATTTGCGATAGTTTATATAGTTTTATTGGAGAGTTAGTTAATTTTGTATCTGTATTTCAATTGATATTTCCCCTGAAGAAGGAGGTCTTTTTAGTAATGAAAAATATCGGCCACATCACAATCCTGGTAAGGAACTATGATGAAGCTATTCAGTTTTATACAGACATCATGGGCTTTCAGCTCATTTCCGATAATGATTTTGGAAACGGTTTCAGATGGGTTACAGTAGCTCCCCAGAAGCAAAGCGATACGGCAATAGTCTTCGTGCTGGCAGATACCGAAGAAAAACGCAGCAAGATCGGCGTGCAGGCTTCTGACCACGTTTTTATGACGTTTATTACAGATAACTGTATGAGAGACTACGAAAGGATGAAAGCAAAGGGAGTTAACTTCCAGGGTTTTCCAACTGAGAGCCCCTGGGGAACTGAAGTTGTTTTTGAGGATCTTTACGGAAACAAGTTCGACCTCGTTGAACCAAAAGTCTAAACATTCTGACATTTCACGGGCAGTTGGAGAGACACTTTCTCCAGACTGCCCATTACCTTTTCCTATACCATTACCTTCTAAAAATCCCCGTGAAATAAATTGTAAGTTTTTACCTGTATCCTATAGTAAAACGCTGTTTTTTATGTTTCGGCTTTTCCAGCTCGTCTATCATTGCTATGGCATAATCCTGCACTGAAATTCTGCCCTGCCCCTTATCATCCAGTACCGGCTCATCGCCTCCCAGAGTGAATTTCCCGGTGCGCTCGCCAGGGAAAATATTGATTGCCGGGCTGAAGAATGTCCAGTCCAGATCATTTTCATGTCTGAACATATTAAGAACGTCGCGCAGTGCCATGGCTCCCATTTTCCAGTCCTTCGGAAAGTCCTCGCGGTCCACAAGAGGGCGCCCCGGTTCCGGTTCAAGGCTTCCGGCACCACCAACGACCAGAATGCGCTTCAGGCCGGCCTTTTTTACGGCATTGATGATCGACTGATAGCCATGAATTGTGTCATCAAAGATCTTTGGATTTGTCCAGCCCGGGTTATAAGCGCTTATTAGTGCATCCTGCCCGCGCAGAATTTCTGAAAGCTCATCTGTATTAAATATGTCGCATTTTTTTGCTGTGAGCTTCCGGTCCTGGACTTTAATGAGCGAAGTGTGTCTTTCAATTGCTGTTATATGATGCCCGCGCATTAAAGCTTCATTTAATATAGCTGAACCCACAAAGCCGCTTGCCCCTATAAGTGCTGATTTCATCTGAACCCCCATTGTGTTGTGACGATATAAATAAAATAGAAGATTCTGACTGAATAACAACGTACTTTCTTTGTATTTGTTAAATTGACAGCTGGGCCCTTAGCCCGAATGCCCACAGATCATCCCGGCCGGTTTCCGCATCCAGGTTCCTGATCCACTGTATCTCCCGGGAGCTGAACGCCTGCTAGCTTATAATGAAATTAACCGGATGTCTTATTAGGCATTGACTTTTAAGATCAATTCAGCTTTCATTAATACAATGCTTTGCTGAATTCATCTTGACTGGTCCGATAGATTTTGAAGCATTATCCCTGTACGGCCGGACTTTTCCTGTTAAACTTATTACTGGTTCAGATTGGGCAAAGGCATTAAAATAACAGAACAGTAATATGAAGGAGGAATAGTTTATGAGAATGTTGATGAAAGTTTGTATGAATACAGAGACGACCAACAGAGCTGTAAGAGACAATACTCTGCAGACGACAATAATGTCCGTTGCAGATATGCTAAAGCCTGAGGCTATGTATTTTTTACCTGAAAATGGAAGGCGTACCGGATACTTTTTCTTCGATATGACCGACTCGTCTTTGATGCCGCAGATTTCTGAACAGTTGTTTATGGAATTCGGTGCTGAAATATATTTTTATCCTGTTATGAACAAGGAGGACCTGCAGAAAGGCCTTCAAAATGCGATGAATACAAGAAAGAAATAGATAATTGAGGCTGCAGGAACATTATTCCTGCAGCCCTTAAAATAAAATTCCTTTAACCCTGCCTGCGCTAAAGAGCTATTTTTTCCTGGCCGGGTACTGCCTTTCCGTTTGAAAGATCGAGTGCATCTGCAAGTTTGATCTTTTCATCTGTATCCTGGTGTACCAGATACTTGTCTGTAACCTTATCAATAAAAAGTATCCCGTCCAGATGGTCAATTTCGTGCTGCAGGCAGCGCGCCATTTTGCCGCTTCTTTCAATTACAATTTCATTCCCGTTGCGGTCCTGGTATTTCACCTTGACGGTTTCAGCTCTGGGAACATTGCCTATAAAACCCGGAAATGAAAGGCAGCCTTCATAGTCTGTCTGTTCGCCCGATGAGGAGAGTATTTCAGGGTTGAGGAGTTCCAAATACTCGTCTTCATAATCAATTACTACAATTCTTTTAGAAACCCCTATCTGCGGAGCTGCAATTGCGGCGCCATCCTCGCTGCGGAAAAGTGTATCTGTAAGTGCGTCTACCAGTTCATGCAGTTTGTGATGAAAAACGGTTACCGGTTTAGCTGTCTCGCGCAGTACGGGCTCACCGAAGCGCACAATTTTATATTTACTCTTTTTTGTTATTCTTTTCTTCATAAACCTTGCTAAATATTTGAACACAAAAATAATCAGAAATCAAACAAATAACCACAGAACCCGCCGGGGAGTTCCTTATAGACCGGCAGATGAATAGTAGTTAGAAATTCTTTTCGGTGGATGTGAACCGTTTTCCTTTTTCATGATCTTATCAAATTCATTTTTAAGACTGGTCAATAGAGTAAAGTACTTCTTCAGAATATTCTCTGTGATCTCATCAGCAATCTGCAGATTATATATGTGTGCAGTCCGGTTTCTGTCCTTAAGCATCTGCATCCAATCAGTCCCATTGATTATAAGGCCCCTGTTAAATGCAAGCTGAATGGCATCGCGGCTGCCCTGAAGCCCTGCTTCACCCTGGCTCTCATAAAAATCTTTCAAAGTATTCCAGGCAAGTTCATATGTATATTCGAAGGCTTTAACCAGCCCCTGCTTTTCCAGCTCGTTTAGATTACCATGAATAATAAACTTTTCCAGCTGCGATAGTGCTTTTTTATAGTTGGAAAAGCGCTGCTGCCACCTGATATCTTTTTCCATTTTAATACTACAATGTTAAATTATTATCACCTTCAAATTATTCAAAAAAAAGTATATTTTCATCACTAAAGATTCCAATTCATGAATTTTGAAGCAGCAGTTATAAAGGATAAAACACTGTTTTATATCATGGAATATTTTCACTATATTATGGCACTCAATAGCTGACGCTTCCTCCATTACCAGATAAAACAAGGAATTCAAATGGCTAATAAACTGATACTGTTTCTCCTGATCCTAACCGGCGCGGCCATCTGCCAGCCTTATCCCGACCAGCACTACTTTTTTGAAAAGGACAGTCTTGTAAAGAAGATTGAATCCATGAGCGGAATGAAAATTGGTCCTGACGGCAAGAGCATCGTCCTCGAGGACAATGTTACTGAGGGTTATACAATCTTTTCTCCCGATTCATCAAAGTATCCTTTCAATGAGGGGCTTCCCTCATGGAACGGGAAAGTCCCCAATGATAACAGCAGCTTTAAGGTGCTGATGCGTTTTTTCAAGGGCAGCTGGTCCGGCTGGGTTACAGTTGGATATTGGAAAAACAACATATGGCCGTCCTATGGCAGCACAAGCTTTACAGGGGGCACAGTTAATATAGACGAGGTCGATTTTACGTCATATTTTACAAAATGGCAGTTCCAGGTTGTTATGAAAAGGACCGCTGCAAGCCAGCCTTCGGCAACCCTTCACAAGCTTAGTTTCTTCCTGAGCGACAAGCTTACGACCTCAAACGTAAATATTACCAATATTGTAAAAGATAAGCCTGCGGCTATATTTATCCCGACCGATCATTTTTACCAGTATGCGCTCGATCCTGTCATCGGGGGAAGCATTTGTTCTCCTACTTCCACCTCCATGGTCCTCCGCAGCTACAAGATCATGGTTGATCCGCTGCAGTTCGCAAAAAACAATTATGACCCTTATTGGGAAATATACGGTGTGTGGCCCAGAACGGTCCAGAATGCGGTTCAGAACGGGCTTAGCGGCGCTGTTACCCGCTACCGTACCTGGAGCCAGGTCTATGACATACTTGCAGCCGGGGGCCGCGTTGTAATGTCTGTCGGCAAACCCTTATATTCAGGACACCTTATAATGGTAGCCGGCTTTAATGCAAACGGGGATCCCATTGTTCACGACCCTGCAAAGAGTAACGGGTATTCTTACGTTTTTAATAAGACGGATCTTTCAACCTCGTGGTTCGCAAAAGGCGGCGTGTCATATACTTTCTTCCCGGGAGACAATATGACTTCGGTTGAGTCAGATGAACCCGTACAGTCGGTTCAGGAATTTACTCTGGCTAACTATCCCAACCCGTTCAACGGGCAGACGACAATAAGCTTTGAGACTCCGGAAGGCGGCTACACCAGGGTTACAGTTTACGATATAACCGGGCGTGAAGTTGAAAGGCTTTATGACGGCATGATGCAGGCGGGAAAACATACGTTCAGGTGGAATGCAAATTCACTTCCCACCGGAAATTACTTCATCCACGCCGTATGCGGCCAAAACAGTAAAACTTTCAAGGCATTATTACTGAAGTAGTCCTGTCATTTTAATTTTTACATGGGGCGAGCGGCGGCTCGCCCTTTCTCTTATATAGTCTTCTAGAAAATAGCCGCACCAATATTAATCTGAAACTCACTGCTCCTGTAAAGCATTTTCTGGTTCCCCGGATCTCTGGTATACCAGTTATCGAAAAATTTTTCTCCGGCAGGCATATCGTAATGAAGTTCCAAGCGCTGGGAAAGGTCGTAATTATATCTTGCCTCAACGAGAAGTTCAACCGGAAGAAGATTGCCAGTAGAAATACCTGCGCCAAATGTGGTTCCGAAAACGAATCTCCTGTATTTGGATGATAATCCGACCTGGATTATATTGGGCTGATATTTCAGATTGCTTAGAAAGTTGTTTATCCCAGACTGAGCATTTAAGATCAGGTCAAACTTTGGTCCCAGAAAAATATAAGGCACAAAACCCGATCTCCACAGATTTAGCCTTGCAACAGGAGCCGCCTCAAGCATGCTTAATTTCTCTTTGGACTGGCCGCTGAAAAATGTAACTTCCGAAAAATCGTCATGAATAAGCTTTGGAATCAGGATTGTATAGTTTGCCTCCGAGCCTTCAGAGATAAACGACAGTTCGCCATTTATTGAAAGCTGGCGGGTGCAGGGATAGTTATAATATATTGTAAGGGCAAAGCCAGGTGTCCCTTCACCGCCCAGGTGAGTGAAGCCACTGTTATGTCCCTCCTGTTGCTTTAGTTCGAAATTAAAACCCGATTGCCTGGCTATTTTTATTCCCAGCTTATTCCGGTAATTATAATTAACCATGCTTCCTGCAGTAAAAGATTCATCAAGAATATAAACTTCATCCTTACCTACAATTATGCCCACAATACCGCCTGCCAGAAATCCCAAAACAGCCCCGGGCAGAAAATCCGGAGGGTCATTCACATGATAGCCTGAATTGGATGCTCCCCCCCACTGAAGCAGGTAATTGGTAAGAATTCCGCCAATAGTCATGCCCGCAAGTACCCCCATGGAAATATTGTTTCCCCAGTGATGTGTAAACGTTACGGCCTTTACTTCATTAAGCGGAACGGCATGCTTCTCTATGGACATGGAGTTGGGGTCAAAAGCAAATCTGTAACTGACCGTTTCCCATTTTATTGAATCCTCTGCAATCTTTGGCTCGTCTATGCTAATAATGGAATCGTTCTTCATGATGAGCCCGGCTGAGCCGGAGTTCTCATTAACTCCCTTATAAAAGCCCTCCTTTGAGTGAAAATCATTTTTAACATAGAGTGTTGAGCATCCGGTAATGAAAAGTACCAGAATGCAGGGGAAAAGGGGAAGCAGTTTGACCTTCATATTATTCACCCTAATTACTTTTAGATGAGAAATAATGATGTACTGCAATATACTTCTGGGCTTATTCAGTGGCAAGCCTGCATTTCGAAATTTCAGGCGCGTTAAGTACGGGTTTGTGGCACTAAAAATAGGATTGCTAAAATGTCAGCCGCTCATAAATTAATTGATGAACTAATTTAAGAAAGGAGAGACTTATGCCCTTGTATATGGATATACATAAACATGTTGACGGCCTGACAGCCCAGGCAGTCGGCGAGGCACACAAAAAAGATCTGGAAGTGCAGAAGGATTATGGGGTAAACTACCTGAAATACTGGTTCAACGAAAAAGATGGAACAGTATTCTGCCTCTGTGAAGCCCCGGATAAAAAGTCTGCCGAGGAAGTCCACCGCAAAGCCCACGGCCTTGTTGCAGATGAAATAATTGAAGTAAAAGAAGGAATAGTCTAAATGGTTCAGGTCCGGTTAATGCTGCAGGCCTG